>PHGD01000092.1 GCA_011090425.1 Nitrospira sp. LK70
GCGGCGGCTGAACGATGGGTTGCGGCGGTAAATGCAGACGGCACCTACGGAAAGTGGCGCTATGCTTTGGCAAAGAAAGTGTCGGACGTTCCTGACCTGCTTCAGTAGAGCCTGTTACTCGTCCGTCTTTTCTCCCCCCTCCCACAGCTTGACGGTGCGATCCCAGGAGGCGCTGGCGAGGCGCTTGCCGTCGGGGGAGAAGGTGATGCAGCGGACTCCTCCGCTATGGCCTTTCACGGTCCGGAAGTTTCGGCCTGTGGCCAAGTCCCAAAACTTGATCGTCTGATCGTCGCTTCCGCTGACCAACACTTTCCCGTCCGGGGACACGGCGAGACAGCGGACCCAGTCCTTGTGGCCGGTGAGGATCTTCTTCTCGACGACGGTCGGCATCTCGAAGAGCTTGATGGTCGTGTCTCGGCTGCCGGTAATCAAGAGCTTGGCATCCGGGGTGAAAGTCATGGCACCGATCCAATAATCCATCGGTTTTTGAAATATGCTGTCATCCGCCGCGATGAAGTAGCCCCGGGTTTCAGTGGTATCCTCTTCATCCTGCTTCCAATGACCATCGTGCAGCACCTTCTCCTCGCCGCTCGGGAGCACTTCCCAAACCTTGATCTTCCCGATGTCGGTCCCGCTGGCCAGATGGATGCCGTCCGGTGCAAACGCCACGCACACTGACCAGTGATGGTCGTACTCATCTTTCCCGAGCAAGGTCATCAACTCGGTCCCGGTGGTAATCTCCCAGATCTTGATGTCTTTGTTGTGGCTGCCGCGCGCGAGCATGAGGCCGTCCGGCGAAAGCGATAGACAGCAGACATTATGGTCGTAGCGTGTGAACAGGAGCTTCATGGGCTCGCCGGTCTTGCCGTTCCATAACCGGATCGTGCGGTCTTCGCTGCCGGTGGCGAGGACCTGTCCGTCCGGAGTGAAGACGATGGCGCGAATATCTTGGGTATGACCGCGAAGCGAGCGCAGGAGCCGACCGGTTTCGATGTCCCACATGCGCACGAGGCGTTCGGCACCGCCGCTGGCGAGCATTGATCCATCCGGTGAAAAGGCGACCGCCCAGACTCCGTGCGAATGGCCACGGAACGTTTTCACTTCTCGGCAGTCGGTCGTCCAGTACCTTAAGAAATCGACGGAAGGTACAAATGCCGCTGCCGTCTCAGAGGAGCTGCTCACAGGCGAAGTGGTCATCGTACGTTCCATCATTAGTAAGGTACTTTCCTTGGCCGTCCGGTCCTTGATTGGGCCACAGCCGAGCCAGTATAATTCTGATCGTCGTTCGGATCGTAAGAGATGCCTTGCATCCAAGTCAACCCTTCGAGCGTCCCATCGGTGGGAGGGAACATGCGCAGGGTTGACGGTGAGGCTGTTCTAACGGCATCATCCGAAGCGCCAAGCCCGGTTCCTATAAAATGATGTTGTCGATGGCCCATCATACAGGTTGGCTCACAGTGGTACCATCAAGCCTCTAAGGGTTCGTCCATGGAAATCAGATTCCAACCGGCTTTGCTTCAGGAAGTGATCGACTCGTTCGTTGAGAAGACCGAACGGGAAGGCGATCCGACCTACTACAAGGAATTCCATGAGCATGCCGACCCGATTTATGAGAAGTTCATTCTCGAAGACCGAGAGGCGGAGTTCAAGAAGCTCTATCAATATCTCTTCGGTATCTGGGGGTTTTCAGATATTGTGCGAGACTCGTTTCATGAGTATCCGCTGTTACAGCAGAAGGTCGGAATCGTCCTGGTCAAGGGCGTGCTGAAGGAAGATCAGGAAGGCGTTGATATTCTCCGGAAATGGGGCGCCGTTGAGAAAGGCTTGGCCCAGGAGTTTGAGGCGAAGGGGATGAAGGGTGTTGGGATCAAGCTGATTCCTCGCCGATTTTACGACCCGGCGCTGACGCGCTATTGCCGCCATGAGTTAATGCACATCTCCGATATGATCGATCCGCAGTTCGGTTACGATCCTGATACCAAGGTGGGGCTGAATCCCGGCGAGGAGACGTTGATCTTACAGCGCTATCGTGTGCTCTGGAGTTTGAGCGTGGATAGTCGGCTGGTTACGGTCGGCAAGGAACCCATGCTGAGCAAGGAGGATCGATTCAAGGAATTCCGATCGTGGTACCGAAAGATTCCACCTCCTCAGTTGAAGTCGGTGTTTGAGGGACTCTGGCAGACTGCGTACTTCACTCACGCCGAACTGATTGAGATGGCCGGTGACACGCTTCGCGTGATGGATCGAGCTGTGGATGTGGAAGGCGGCGAGGTCCCGGAGACTGAAAACAAAATCATGCTCATGCCGGGTTTCCCTTGCCCGCTCTGTCGGTTTCCCACCTATTCGTGGGTCGAAGATATGGGGACGAAAGTGGAGCCGTACGTGCTCGACTTCATCCGTGAGAATCACCCAGGATGGGACGTGGAGTTCGGAGCCTGTGATCGCTGTGTTGAGGTGTATCAGTTGCGTGCCGACGGTGTCATGTAGTGCGAATGGTGAAAATAGCAGCCAGCTTTGTTCTCGCTTCGCTTAAGGCCTCGACGTAGAGAAGGTGAAGGCAAGGGGCCTATCCGCTCGCATGCGATCGAAGCGAGCGGTTCGAGCGAAGCTTGGTTTGTACCTCCTCGGTCTTGCGCTCGCTGCGGCCTCGCTGGACAGCTAGTTTGGCCATTCGCTATGCCCAGTTGCTTGGATGGCCACCAACCCTTCATACGGCCGGCGGGATTTCCTGAAAGATTCCGTTATTTCTACCGTCAAAGCTGCGCGTGAATTCGTCAAACATGCGGATGGTCTTCCAGCGGAGCCGGTTTCTCCCCCAACGCGTATTGACTGGCTGCGTCCCCCTGGTGCGGTGGGAGAACAACTGTTCCTTGAACGTTGCACGAAGTGCAATGATTGCGTCACGGCCTGTCCTCCAGGCGCGATCGTCGCACATCCGCAGGACGGCAGCCCGGTTCTTTTTGCCGATCAATCACCCTGTCTCCTCTGTGAAGACCTCCCCTGCATCGCAGCATGTGGGACGGACGCGCTCGTGTCCGTCATGGGGGTCAATCAAGTCCACATGGGCATCGCCGCGATTTCACAGCGATTCTGTACGGCTGGTCAGGGATGTCATGCGTGCGTGTCGAAGTGTCCAACAGATGCCCTTGTGATGGATGTTGGGTCGTTGCATCTTTCCGTGGTGACGGAATCCTGTGTCGGGTGTGGAATGTGTGAGATGATCTGCAAGACCGTCAATGACCATGTTGCGATCCGTGTGATACCGTCAAGGCATTTGGCAAGGATCGATGCATGATGACGTCACTCCGGAGAGATCGCTCAGCAGAGGATCTCCATTCACAACATCGGACCAATTCGCTCTTGACTTCGTACCGCCCTTATTCATATACATACATGGCTCTGTTGCCTGACCTTGGAGGTAAGGTGAACGAGGCGGCGAGGAGACAATTGCTATGACGAGTCAACAGCCGATGCAAAGCGTATCTGCATCAGCAACCGGCATACTACCGAGCGCTTCCACCATCAAGGACTCTCCCGCCGTCGAACGCGCGCTTAATCGCAGTAAAATCTACTTGCTGATCTCCTGGAGCCTGCTGTATCCCGAGGACGAGGAATTTCTCGATTATCTCCGGTGCGGCGAGTTCGTGGAGGATGGTCGGGCGGCTCTCGATGCGTTGGAGGTCGCCCTCGGAGCCGACAGCAGCGGACCGGCGAAAGAAAAGTTGAGTCCGCTCAAGCAACAGCTTGTTCGAGTGGAGAGCCTGATCGCTTCCGAATGTGTCAACTGGCACTTGAGCGATCTGCAGTCGGAACATCGTCGTGTGTTCAGTAACGTGATTACGCTCGATTGCCCTCCCTATGAAACTCTGTTCGGGAACGACCATGTGTTTGCGCAATCCCACGTGATGGGTGATATCTCCGGCTTCTACAAAGCCTTCGGAGTCGAATTGTCGAAAGACATTCATGAGCGCCTCGACCACCTCAGCGTGGAATTCGAATTCATGCACTTCCTCGCCTACAAGGAATCCTACTCGCTCTGCCACGATGGGCCGGAGAAGACGCAAATCGTGGTCGATGCACAGAAGAAGTTCGTCAAGAATCATGTCGGCCGGTGGGTGCCCCTGTTTTGTCGTATGCTGACCAAGAAAGCGGACTCCGGTCTCTTCAAATTAGTCGCCGATCTGACCGCTGATTGGATGGAGTTTGAGACGGCCTTCTTGGGCGTGACCCCTCAGCCCTATACGGAAACCGACTATCGCCCGGCGACCTTCAGCTCTCCCGAAGGCCAGACCTACGAATGCGGCGCGCAAGATCAGGGGAACGAATTGACCATGTTGTTGAACGAGGTCGGTGCCCAGTCGTTTATGGATGTGAAAGAGAAAGACAAGGAGAATGAAGAAGGGCGCCCATCCGGAACGGCCTGAGGCGACTTGATAACGGTTCTGGCACAAACGCAGTCTTTACAATAATTCAGCGAAGGGAGTAGCACTATGAGGATAGCGCAGACGACCAACAAGAAATTGGTGTTTGCCATTCTTCTCTCCGCCGTCACCGTCGGCCTGATGCTGACGTTGGGGCGGGTACCGCTGGCCGTCAGTCAACCGGTCACGATACCGGCCAAGACGATCAAGGGCCCGATCCCCATGGACGGCGCCAATCCCATTTGGGAAAGTGTCCCGGGCGTCGTCATTCCGTTGAGCGGTCAGCTCATCACGACACCGATGCATCCGAATATCTCGGTGAAGTCGGTGTTCGTCAAGGCCATGAGCAACGGCAAGGACATTGGGTTGCGGCTGGAGTGGAGTGATCAAACGAAGAATGACACGGCGATCGGCCCGCAAGACTTCCGAGACCAGGCTGCCGTGATGTTTCCGGTGAACACAGCCGGCGCTCCGCCGTTCCAGTGCATGGGACAGTCCGGTGGGACGACCAACATCTGGCGGTGGAATGCCGAATGGCAGAAGGATCTCGGCAAGGACAGCGCTGGAATCTGGGATGTGGACGATCAGTATCCGGGCATCTTCTGGGATTATTATTTTGAAGAGCCGGCAGGCGGTGTCACCTATCCGGATCGCATCGGTCGAAGCCTAGGGCCATTCAATCCCGGCATCTGGTCCGGGAACATCATGTCTGATCCGACACTTCGTGTGAGTTCAGTGGAAGATCTGAATGCGAACGGCTTCAGCACCCTCACGACGCAAGCGCACCAGAATGTCATCGGAAATGGGGTCTGGGAGCCGGCTGGGTCCGTCAAAGGCGGAGGCTATACCGGTCCAACCTGGCGGATCGTGGTGAAGCGGACCTTGGAAAGCGGCGATGCGAACGATGTGCAATTCAAGGCAGGAATGTCGGTGCCCATCGCCTTCGCAGTGTGGGACGGTGCCAATGTCGAGCGGAACGGCATGAAGTCGCTTTCGACCTGGTTCACGTTGAAACTGTAGCGAGCGACATTCGAGCTGATCGCAACAACGGCTACGTTGCGTCATTCTAAAGAGGCCTCGAATCGAAATCCCGGTAAATGAGGGAGCGGTTCGAGGCCTTTTTATCTGATAAGGTTCAGCACTCGCCTAAGTCTCGACGTTTGCAGGATTGCATTTCTCAAAGTGCGGGGGGTATAGGTATAAGAAAAAAGATTTTCGAAGCTGCTGATTTGCAAGCATAAAAGGACATACATCCCATGAAAGTCTCGCTACTTTTCCCTCCAACCTGGCATCCGTCTCAACCCTACCTCAGTTTGCCGTCCCTGACCGGGTTCTTGCGTCAGGGAGGGGTTTCCGATGTCTCGCAGCGCGACCTTGGTATCGAATTGTTGGATACGGTGCTGACGAGAGATTATGCGGCCGAGGTGTATCAGCGGTTGATCGCCACGCAGCTCGAGCTTGAGCGGACTCAGACGGGAGAGACGGGTCCCGGAAGCCGGGAACATTACGTGAAGGTGACTGACTCGCTCGATCGGTTCTCCTACCTCGTCGATCGGATTGAGCTTGCCAAGGAAACGCTGCGCAGCGATGGATTTTACGATTCCGACGCTTATCGAGCGAGCTTGTTCATGATTGATAAGTGGTTGGAGGTCGTTTCCTCAGTCTATTTCCCGACCAGGCTCACGGTGGTGGATAATCAGTTTGGGAACTATTCCATCTATTCCTCGAAGGATTTGATGCGGGTCGTCCGTGACGAAGCCCAGAATCCCTTCCTCAGCCTCTTCCGGGACCGATTCATTCCGTCGATCGTCAACAGCCGTCCCGATCTCATCGGGGTCTCGATTACGGCCACGTCCCAAATCATTCCTGGCCTTACGCTCTGTCGACTGATCAAGGAGACTGCCCCGGACCTCCACGTGACCATCGGTGGCAGTATCTTTACCCGTCTCGTGGACAACATTCGTCGCTGCCCGAGCCTCTTCGAATTGACCGACGACATCGTCGTGTTTGAGGGCGAAACGGCCTTGTTGGAATTGGTCAATCAGCTGGCAGGCAAGAAGGACTACAGCAAGGTTCCCAACCTGATTTATCGACACAATGGGAAGATCACCGTCAACCAGCCGTTCTATTCTGAAAATGTCAATCAGCTTCCCGCACCGAACTATGACGGTTTCCCGCTGGACCGCTACTTGTCGCCGGAGCCGGTGCTCCCGGTTCAGTTTTCGCGGGGCTGTTACTACAAAGATTGTGCGTTCTGTGCACTGACCCTCGATCACCAGAATTTCAGGCAGAAGGATCCGGGGCGTACGGTCGAGGAGCTGCGATGGCTGAAACAACGATATGGGGCGCGCCATTTCTTTTTCACCGATGAATGCTTTGCGCTGGCGCCGACAAAGCGGTTGTGTCAGCAGCTGATCGAGAAACAGATTGATGTCAAGTGGACCTGCGAGATGCGGTTCGAGAAAAATCTCTCGCGCGAGCTGTTGGCGTCGATGCGGGATGCCGGCTGTTTGAAAATCGTCTTCGGGTTGGAATCCTTCAACCAGCGCATCATGGATTTCATGAAGAAGGGGATTAAGCAAGAATGGGTCCGGAGGATCGCGGCTGACTGCGTGGATCTCGGCATCGCCGTGCATTGCTACATCATCGTTGGGTTCCCGACGGAAAAGGAAGAAGAAGCGCTTGAAACCATGAATTTTATCGTCGAAAACAAGAAACTTCATGAGTCGTACGGATTTTCTTGTCAACCCTGTCTGTTCGACTTGGAAAAGGAGGCCCCCATTATGAGCGATCCCGGGGGATACGGGATTCGACGAATCATGCGCCCCTCAGCGGAAGATCTGAGCCTGGGGTTTTTCTATGAAGTGCAGGAGGGCATGACTCCCGACGAGGCGGAGCGACTGTATCAGTATGTTTATGAGCGGATCAGTGAAGTCGTGTGCGAGCTTCCCTTCAACTATGCGATGGCCGATGGGTTACTGTACATCTCAAGGGCGAAAGAAGGAGCCGGGCAGGCGCCGATGGCTGCACATTGACCTCATTTTTTTGCGACAGCTATAATGCCAAGATCTATGAGCATGGTCATGAAGGCAACAGCTTTCGGCGAGCGAATGACAGGGAAGGTTTCGGGCTTCGGTCCACTGTTCGAGTATACCGTCAAGCTGGTGCTCCTGACCTCCTTTCTTGAGCTGATTCTCTATCGCCTGATCTCCCGTCTTGGGATGCATCTCAGCAAGATGGCGGTGGATCATCCGTGGATCACGCCCACATTCAGCGCCCTGACCGAGGTCGGCACGTGGCTCCTCAACATCGTCGCCGTGCTGTTGTTCTTGGCACTCACGCTGACCCTCATCAACCGGTGGGGAGGACCTGAACTAGGTCGGCTCAGCAAACTTGGCAGTGGAGGGGCGGCACTCTTGTTGTTGTTGACCGTGGTGTTTCTCGTTGTGCAGCCCGGCATGTTGGGGGCAGTTGTGTATAACGGGTTGACGCTGTTGGTGCTGACGGTGTTCGTGTCGGAATATGTGATGACGCACCGTGAGCCGGCACAGCGTGTGTTGGCCGGCACATATTATTTGGGTGTTTCCGGATGGCTGTACTATCAGATCGTTTCGACCATTTACAGTTTGACCGGAACGATCGCGGCCCCTCCCTTGGTCTACGAATCTCATCGCCTGGGCGAGGCGTTGATGGTTCTGGCTAGTTTCTTCGTTTTTGTGGCCTATGGTAAGAGTAAGAGTCTATCCCTGCGAACGACGAATCGGCGGCAGCGGAACAGGGCCATTTGGTTTTGGTCGACGACAGCAGTCATTTTTGCCGCACTCATCGTGGCCGACTATCTCTTGGATCTCTATAATCCGGCATTCGCTTCGGCCTTCCGGCAGGCCTCGCAAGGCATCGGCTGGATCTTTCAATTCGGGATGGGTTACACCTTCTATCTCCCTTTTGCTCTGTATGTCGGGGGATTACTCTGTTGGTCCTACACCGTGGTCAAGTTGCTGATGATCGGGCGACTAGCGGGCTATGGAATCGGTTTGATGTTTATGGCCGGTTATGCCTTATTGTTCTCGAACCTTACCTTGATGGTTGTGCTTGGAGTCATGTTGCTTACCCTTGATCGAGTGAAACCAACCGCTGCCGAATCGGTGCCGACCGCCGCCGGTCCTGTGATGTCGACATCGGACGGCCTGCTCCCAGGACAGATCTAGTTTCAGAAAGAGATGTTTATGGAAAATCCAGAACCGACGCCATCGCAATCGGAGACCGTTCTTGACCCCGGGGATCAGCCGCTCACTCCGGACGAAGAGATCTCCGGGATTGAAAAATTATTGACAGACGAACCTGATGACTTTCAGGCTCGCTGCCGACTCGGTGAACTGTACTTCAGCAAAGGGCGTCTCGACGATGCCTTAGCAGAAGTCAAGAAAGCGATCGAGATGGCGGAATTTCTTCGCGCGGAAATGAATCGCTCACTCGCCATGTATTACGCAAATCTGGGAACGATCTATGCCACCAAGAACATGACCGACGAAGCCGAGGCTGAGTTTCGACATGCGTTGGATGTCTTCCCCCATGATGTCTTGGCGCTGTTCAACCTTGGGAGGCTCCACGCGGATAAGAAGCAATACATGGAGGCGAAGAACCACTATGAGCGCCTCGTCGAACTCACGCCGGACGATCCGATTGCTTGGTATAACCTGGGGGGGGTCTACATTGAGCTGGATAACCCTCAAGTCTCCGACTACAACACGATCGACATGGGAATTCAGTGCTACCTTCGCACCTTGGAGCTGGATCCCAAGCACTTGGAATCGAGCTTCAAGTTGATGGAAATCGCGCTCAATCATAAGAAGACCGATTTGGCGGTCCGAGTCATGGAGAGTGCGGTGGAGCACAATCCGGACGAACCGCTGGCCTATTACAACCTCATCAGTGTGTATGACAAGTGCAAGATGTTTGACCAGGCCGAAGAGGCTCGGAAACGTTTGAAGGAGCGGTTTGCCAAGAAGTCGAAGGATGGTCCGAGGCCCTAATTCATTTTTGGGAAGAGGTGCACTATGTTCGGCAGTCTAGGGTTCACCGAGCTGGTTCTCATACTCATGATTGTGCTGATTATCTTCGGTGCCGGGAAGTTGCCGCAATTGGGTGAAGGACTCGGCAAGGCGATCAAGGGATTCAAGAAGTCGGTCCATGAGGCGGAGGCGATTGAGGCCGACGCTCAGGCGGCGGTCCAACAGGCCGCTGCACCTCAACCCGTGACTGCGGCTCCGACTCAGAATGCCCCATTGAATCAACCAGCGGGAGCTGCCGCGCAGCCGGCTCCACGCTCCTAGTACGGCACGTGTATGGAAACCGAACTCGGATTGGCTACCGGTTACATTGAAACCTTTGCTGGGAACGGCAAGGCCCGAAGCACGGGTGACGGCAAGCGTGCGGTGAAAGCCGGAATCCCGCTCCCCCATCACATCTCGCTCGACAAGACCGAGCAGTGGGTCTATTTTGCCGAGTCAGGGTCTGACCGAGTCAGGCGCGTCAATCTTCAGGAAGGCACGGTCCACAATTTTGCCGGAATCGGAGAGACTTGCTACAGCGGTGATGAAGGTCTCTGTGGCGAGGCAGGACTCTATCTGCCATTGGACGTCGCCTTTGATTCCCAGAACAATTTGTACATCTGTGATTCCGGGAGCAACCGGATTCGAAAGGTTGACCATGCGACGGGCATCATTACCACGGTGGTCGGTACCGGTCAGCATGGGTTCAATGGCGACGGTCCCTCGCTGGAGGTCAATCTGACCTGGCCTGCAGCAATCGCCTTTGATCACGACGACGTTCTCTTCATCGCCGATACCCAAGCCCATAGAGTGAGACGGTTTGATCCCAAGACAGGATTGGTCACAACGATTGCAGGGACGTGGTCGGCCGAAGATGAAGCGCGAGAGCAACCGCTGGTAGCGAGAAATTTAGTTGTGCTCTCAGGCGATGCGATCGGAATCGATTTCAGCGATGATCAGGGATGGCTTATGCCTGTCTGCTCGGACGGGTTGGATATGTCGATGTATCTGGACGATGGGAGGCCTGCGGTCGATGCACGCCTCTACGACATTGTCGGGCTGGCGGTTGATGTCAGGGGCGATGTGTACGTCGTCGACAAGGGCAGCAATCGCGTCAGAAAGATCGATTCCCGGACGGGAATTATTTCGACTGTCGCAGGGGTCTGCCGGTACGGGTACGACGGCGACGAGAAACCGGCCGTCAGAGCCATGTTGCACGCCCCGGAAGCCGTGGTCTTTGATCATGATGACAATCTCTACATTTCCGATACCATGAACCATCGAGTTCGCAAGGTGGATGTGAAGACCGGTCTCATTGCCACGGTCGCTGGAAACGGAGATAGTGGATATGAAGACAAGAACTTCGGCGGGTGCGGGGCCGCTCGATTTGTCGCCAAGGAATCGGCCGGGATGTTGCGACACGGAGACGGTCTGCTCGGGACCGAGGCTGTGGTGAATTCACCCGTCGGTTTGACCGTGGATTCGCAAGGCCACCTCTATATCTGCGAACGAGGAGAAAATAAGATCCGCCGTCTGAAGCTCTCGTAGTCAATCCCCCTACCTCCACATTTGTCTCGCATGCGTTTTGTGATATTCTGAATTCGGTTTTCTCCCGGAGTACCGTGCAGTGCAAATGATGGACATCGACAGCTCCCGCTCTCATCTCGTTTGGTTTTTTTTCGGCATGATTGTCGTTGCAAGCGTACTCGGAGCATTTGGGATTCCGCTGGTCAGCTCGGAGGGAATGACGATCAGATCTTACTTGCTCCACGGTGATTTGCCGAACGCCGTCGATGATGTCGCCTGGAAGAAGGTCTCACCGATCACTATCCCCCTGAGCGGGCAAGTGATCACCAGGCCGGTGTGGCCGGAACCCACCGTGCGTGCGTTGACGGTGCGGTCCATTCATAACGGGACCGAGATCGCCTTCCTGCTGGAATGGCAGGACAATACGAAGAATGATCGGCTGACTCCCGGCACCTTTCGGGATGGGGTTGCGATCGGCCTTCCGCTCGGCGATGCGCCGGCATTTTTCTGCATGGGGCAGCTCGATCACTATATCAACATCTGGCATTGGAAGGCGGATTGGCAAAGCGATATCGATCGGCGGGCGGCTCGGGCATCGGAAAAAAAAGAGGGAGGGGTTCGGACCTTTGAAGTCATCCCGCGACGAGTCTCTTCGGTGGAAGATTTAATCGGCGGGGGATTCAGCACCTTGACCACAAAGGAGAGGCAGGGAAGAGTGCAGGGACAGGCGGTATGGAGAGATGGTGTTTGGCATGTCATGATGCGCCGTCCCCTGGTGAGCGAAGAACAAGAGAATGAAGCCACGCTCGTTCCTGGTCGAGTGCAGACCGTTGCATTCGCCGTGTGGAATGGAGAAAACAAAGAGCGAAACGGCCAGAAGGCTGTAGCGCCATGGTTTCAACTCAGCATCGATCCTGTCGCCAAACTGTAACAGAGGCCATGGCAAAGCCCATCTCTGGATGGTGTGTGTTGCATGGAGGAGTTTCTCTCGGGACTGATCGGCGGGATCGCCGGTGGAGATGCAGGATCGTGAGTTCTCGTCTTGTATGGGAAATGCTCCTGCTCTGTGGCCTCGTCTTTTGCGGGATGGGGACGGTGCAGGCTGCGATGCAGAACGGTTCGATGACCGAGGATGAGGCGTCCAAACTTGGAGAAGAGTTCGGGATTGTTGTCGGCGCGGTCGATGAAGAGATTCAAAGAGAGCTGAAACTACAGAAGCCGCAGGGAGTGGCTGTGTTCGAGGTCATCGGGAATTCACGTGCGGACTATGCGGGCATCAAGGTTCGATCCGTTATTAAGGAAATCGATAAACAGGAAATCCGAAACATGATGGATTTCGGCCAGGCCATCAAGAAAGCCATGAAAGAATGTAACTTTACCGTTGGAACCTACGAGCCGGCTGATCCAGGCGATCCGGTCGGCTGGGGGGTAAACTTTCACTTTGTCGGTTGTAAGCGGGATTAGTGACGCTCGTGATGAGTGGTGTGATGAGATATGGCCGGTCGTGGCGACGACGATGCCGGGTGATGGCCGTCTGTCTTCTGAGCCTGATCGGCATGCCGAGCAGCGATCATGAACGAGCCATCGCGCAAGGATCGGATGGTCAGACCCAGGCCGATTGGGTAGCAGAAATCGAGAAAGTCTTCATCCGTTCCGAAGACTGCAAGCAATGTCATGAGCGTCATTACGAAGAGTGGAAAGGAGCCAGAGAGCAGACGCCGGACCTGAAGACCTTTGGTCGTGTGGATGCCGCCCTCCTGCACGGCACGTCGTTGGAGTCGCCCGTATTTCGAACCGTGCTGGGTCTGTGGAGGCAGACGAATCCCACGCCTGATGAACAACGCCGCTGCCTGTCCTGCCATGTGCCTTCCATCAACGCATTTCCTCAGCATGCCGAGAAGATTGCGGCGCAAGTGATTGCCGGCACGCCAAAAATTGAAGGAATCGGCTGTGCGGCCTGCCATCTGATGAACGGGATTGAAAAGGGTTTGAACTCACCCCCGACATTCACATTGCAGCCCGGCAGCACGTTCTATGGCCCCTATTCAAACCCGGAAGAGAACCTCGTCCATCCTGCTGCCCCGTCGGAGTACTTCCGAGCGGTCAGTTTTTGTGCCTCCTGTCATTTCGATAAAGTGAAGGACGCGACGCAGAAGAACCTGCCGGGAGAGATTCTTCAGGGCACGATTTGTCAGGATTGCCACATGGAGCCATCGACAGGCAGTTCCACGTCTAGACGCGGGGCAATGACCAGATCCATCGGACGCCATTGGTTTCGTGGTGTCGTCGCTTCCGGTACCCTGCTCAAGAATCGGAACCTACAGGCTGAGTGGATGCCTCGGATTGATATTGAAGTGACGAAGGTCGATACGCCGGTGGAGGGAATCGGGATCGTGAAGGTCGGCAGTCTCCCGCACAGTTTCCCTGATGGCGATCCGGTACTGAAGCAGTTCTTTCTGACCGTCACAATGAAGGATGGAGCGGGTAAGACATTAGCGGAAGAGATGAAACAGTTTGGGTTGCCGTACGACAAAATTCTTCGCGGTCCGATTCCTGATCCCTTCATTAAGGGCGGCAATACGAGGAAGGTCCCATTTTCGTTGGCGCTCCCGGCCGGCACAGCTGCCGCGTCGATAGAAGCCGTACTGACCTACTCGCTTCTTCCTACGCCCGAACCTCCTCTGCTGGAGCGATACCTAGCGACTCTGGAGACCGACACAGAACGGGAGGAGGCGAGAAAAATCATTCAGGAATATACGCAGCGGCGGTTTTTGACTTATCGTGTCAAATCACTTTCCTAGAATAGTGGCTACAGTAGAGCCATTGAAACGCCTGACAGCGAGGGTATCCGGCCTCGTGGGAATGGTCTGCCTAACGTTTTTACCCGCCAGTCCCTCGACCACCGCCATGGCGCAGGATGCGAAGGCTCAGTCGCAGATCGAAAAGGCCTTCCCTCATTCCAGCAAGTGCAAACGGTGTCACGAGCGTGTGTACGAAGAGTGGGAAACCTCCCCTATGGCGAAGTCCATCCATTCTCCCGCGTACCGTGCCGCGCTTGCTGTGTACTTGAATTCAACCATGGGAAAAGATAAGGCGCTGTGTTTTCGTTGCCATGCCCCGCACGTCCGAGAGTTTTCGGATCATGCGCAGCTCTTCGTGGATCAAGCCAAAGCGGGCGACCCCTCCTTAGATGGCGTCGCTTGCAGCCAGTGTCATCTAATCAAGTCTCTGGACCTGTCTAACCATCCCCCAGAACCCAAATATGAAATCGGGAGCAAAACTCTCTATGGACCCTACGGTGACTTCGTTCAGAACCTTGCGCATCAGTCCATGGAGCTGGGGCTGTTTCAAAAGTCTGACCTCTGTTTGAACTGCCATCAGTCCGTGCCGTCAGCATCGAATTTGGGCAAGACCAACGACCTGCTCGGGAATTGGGACCAAAGTCGTGCCGTAAGGTCCGGCAAGGAATGTCAGACTTGCCACATGCCGCAGCAGGTCGGCGAGTCAGCCAATGGAGAAAAGAAACGCAAGATCGCCAATCATAGCTTTCCGGGGCGTGTTGGGAAGCTTCGCCAGGAAGCTGCGAAACTGGATGTGCAGACAAAGGTTGATGGGGACAAGACGACCGTCACCGTAAAAGTCCAAAGCCTGGTGCCGCATAATCTGCCTACCACTCATCCGGCCTGGGCTTCGGTGGTCTTGGGTCTTGAGATCAAGGGGAAGAACCTCAAAACAGTATTTTCCGATAAGCGTGTCTATGGTCGGACGTATCTGGATGCCCAAGGACAGAAGACCGTGTTCGACTTCGAAGCGACGAAGGTGGCCGAGGACACGGTCTTAAAGCCGGAAGAAACCAGAGAAGAAATATTCACGTTTCCGACACCGAAAGATACCAAGACGTTCGACGTCGAAGTTGGATTGAATTACGCTCCATTGAATGGCCCTGCCTCATTCCTCGAACGGGTCGAAACAGAATCCTCCAAAGGCTCGCAGGACCCGGTGTTCCAGCCGATCGAGATCGTCAGGCGGACGGAGAACGTGCCTGTCGGTAAGTAAGCATTGCTCGTTGGGAGTAAACCGTATCTCGCGACGGAATTATGAAGGAAAGCGCGCGTTACGCAAAGATCGTTGAGTGGTCCGAAGAGGATCAGTGCTACGTCGGCAGTTCTCCCGGCCTTCTCTATGGCGGCTGCCACGGTCCTGACGAAAAGGCGGTGTTTGATGAGCTGTGCCAGGTTGTCGAAGAGGCCATCGCTCTCTACCACAAAGACGACAAACCGCTTCCGCCGTCGACATCCGGTCGGGACTTTGCCAACAAGATGCAAGACGTCGCGTGACAACGCAAAGTCCAAAATTGAGGTCAAGATGCGATGATATTTGAGTGCCTCAATGACATGAGCAGTTCTCTTGAAATTGCACTCTGACGCCGACTTGTTATTCATGCCGTCCTTGGAGAAACCGACTACATTTCAGATAAACAGCTGATCTTCCTTGAGTAGCGTTGGGAACTACTGATGGCTGATCCAGAACACCTCAGAATCGTCCGCGCCGGCAAGACTGCCTGGGATAGCTGGCGACGCACGCATCCGTCCGAGCGCGCAGACTTCTCCGAGACGGACTTCACAGTAGGAGAGAACCGAGACATAGTTTTTTCAGGATTCGAGTTCGAGGGAGATGCTGATTTCAGCCACACCATATTCGGCAATACACCCATTCCATACCAGATACACGGTACTGGCCATCGTGGTTCACCTGATGGTGCGGCTTTGTTCGACGGCGTTGTATTTCACAAAGACGCGAATTTCAGGTATGCGCAATTCGGGCATAACGCACGGTTTGACAAAACCGTCTTTGAATCACGTGCTGACTTTACAAACACTCGGTTCTTGAACCAGGCTGAGTTTTCAGCGGCAGTCTTCAATTCTGCAAGTTTTTCTGACGCCCACTTTGGCGAGTATGCGACATTCGAGGGCGTCTTATTCGTAGAGGGTCCGAGCTTTGAAAACGCGGTCTTCGGCAACCAGGCCAGGTTTGAGGGTGCTTCATTCGAGCAGGCTTTCTTCCAAATGGCTCGATTTGAGCACCAAGCCAATTTTGGTAACTCTGTCTTCATGGCCAAAGACACGGCCGTGCAGTTTGATTACGCAGTCTTTGGAGACGGTGCATCGTTTAAGGGTGCGGCATTCGAATGTCGTGCGTATTTCAGTGGCGCAGAGTTCGGAGACTACACCTGCTTTGATGCGCGTGACCGCATAGCTTTCAAAGATGACGCAGTGACGCGAGCGAAGATTCTACCGGAGCGATACCGTGCCCTTTACTTGGACCGTGCCAATGCAGCTCATTCGCAGGCGTTCAACGATATCAGCTTTTCCAGGGTGCATTTTGGCGAGGGAACTGTGAACCGGTTCAGAAGCGAATCACTTCTTGATAAGATTCGTCTGTTCTTCCCACGGTTGTTGCATTCACCAGAATCCCATCGCATGCGGGATCTACGCCCTGGCCCTGGTGCAAGTTTTCGCAGACGTATCTTGCAAGGTGTGTGCGACTTCAGCAGAGTCCAATTCGATCAGCCCCCTGACTTTGGTGGCATCGGACAGCCGGACAATCTCTACCTTAGAGCGTTCCCTTTTTAGGTTGACGCATAACCTGCATTTCTGAAGTAATTGGCGCACTCGTTGGGCTGGAAGGTGTCAAGCAGCTGGCCGAGTTTGCGCCACAGGTTATCGACCGTTCGTGCTGCGGCCTTGCGCAGGAGCGT
>PHGD01000093.1 GCA_011090425.1 Nitrospira sp. LK70
TGGACCCGCCGCAGTTCCTTCCCACTCATGAGTACCCTGTCCTCTCCGACCATCCCGCCCTCCTTGTGAGAGCGGCCAGTCTAGCAACGAAGAGGACATTTCTATCTTGGCCAAAGCGGACATTATCATGTTGGGATTACAGGGCGGGAGGGGGCGCTTTTGGGTCCTGTCGCCGATCTAGCCCATTCATCCTCGCTCCACCCATCCCCCAGTGGGTCCCTTACGCTACGGACGAACGAGCACCCGAATCAGCACCATCCCAAAGCGCGGAAAAGTGTGGAAGGACGCTCGGTCAAGGCGCGCAATAAATGACCATCTGACCACTCCGCAAATATGAACGAAATACGGAGGGACGTAACTGGAGCAACCTATTCAGATGAATTGGTATGGACAGAAGGCTGTGTAACCCGCAATCTTGCGCCCGTTTCTTTCAATGTTTATTGGGCACAGACGGTATGGAGATCATCATCGTTCGAACGAGTGTAACGAAAGCCGACCTGAAGCAGTAGCCACACAACAATTTGGCGGCATGGTCAAGGCTGTCGTGGATATCGATCAACGCATCATGGCGATCGGCGGGGAACTGCATTCCGACGAGGAAGCCGTACTCTTGGAACAAGGTTCGCTTCAGAAAAATCTGTGGGGGGCAATCTCTATCCAGAACGCCCGGCCTCGGAATGGATCGAATTCGATTCGATGATCAATGTACGTCCCTCCGGAGGAAACCGTTCTCGATCCGTCGAGCGTGCTGAGATCCGTGACGTCGTCACCGCCATCGTCAATCGATTAGTACAAGGTTGACCATCCACTATGGCCCCTCTGAGCTTCCCGCCATTGTTTGGACAGGTTTTCTCCGAAAATAAGCTAAAGGATCTCCCCCCTGGCTCCTCCTTTCCTTTCGAGGGCTCTTAGCTTCTTTTCCCACAGAGAGCGGGCCATGCGCCGCCGGTTCGTGGTTTGGGCTTGGGGGCACCTCAGAACTTCGCGCCAGGATCGGTTATACGAGGCGATCGCCCGCCGGTCCATGCCCAAGTAGCCCTCCGGTTTCACCTGAAAATGCACCTCCGCCGGTGTCCGGCGATCCAGGCTCTGATGGCGACGGGCCGTGTTGTAGAACGTAAAGTACCGGTCCAAGCCCCGCCAGGCGTCCGCCCCGTCAGCGTAATCTTGCAGGTACACCTCCTCGTACTTCACGCTCCGCCCTCAGATCCCGCAGCAGATACGGATACGTCGGATGCGCGGGCTGTCGGCGGCTCGTGTGCGGACCCGGCAGCATGGCCTGCAAGCCCATCACCCGCATCAGCCGCGCCACCCGTTTGTGGTTGACCCCATGCCCCAAGGTCTGCAACCAATCGGTCATCCGCGGCACCCCATAGAACGGCCACTGCAAGTACAGTTCGTCGATCAGCCGCATCAACGCCAGATTCTCGGCCCGTTCGGGCACCGGCTCATAGTACTACGTTGAGCGCGCCAGCCCAGCCACCCCACACTGCCGGACAATCGACACCGCGCCCGCAGCGACATCGATCCAGCCCCGGCGGGTGGCCCGCGACGCGCTTACAGCTTTTTTTGAGCCACTCCAACTCCATCTTCACTTCAGCCGGCCGATCTCTTGGTACAGCGGGGTCGTCACCATTTCCTCGCTGCGTCCTGTTCCCGCCAGGCCCCGTCGGAACACCTCCGCCGCGCCATCCAGCAACTGCCGCTTCCAATGCGCAATCACCGTCGGATGGACGCCGTGCGCCGCACTCAATTCACTCAGCGTTCGCACCCCCTTGATCGCTTCGATCGCCACCCGCGCTTTGAACGCCTCTGCATGCGTCTTTCATTTTTGGCTCATGCTTCTCTCCCGGTTTTGCGATGGTCGTTCTACCACAATCTTGGCTTCACGACCTGTCCAAAAAACGGGGGTAACTTCAGTTTGGGGATCGGGTGCTGGCGACGGCGATTCTCGATCGGGTGTGACACCACGCGATCACGATCAATATTCGCGACCATTCCTATCGGCTCAAGGAGAAACTCAAGGCGGGCCTGATGCGACTGGAAGAAACGGCAACGACCACCTAACCCGGGTGGGGAATTTTCGATGACCCGAACTGGGGAAGTTTGGATGACCCTTGACATCGTCGACTGGGGCGAGGTCTTCAACGATCATGTCCTGGCCACCGCGATCTTGGATCGGCTCCTGCATCACGCCACGACGCTGAACATCAAGGGCGAGAGTTACCGGCTACGGGAGAAGAAAAAGGCCGGGCTCCTCGGTCGGCGTGCCGTCACGGCCGCTGAGGAGGTGACAGCTGATGCTTCGATCTGAGCACGACGACCGGACACCCTCATCGGCGAACAGGGGACATCTCACATCGGTGATTTGTGGACAACCAACTTCGGTCTTGACACTCCACTACGCTACGGGCTGCCATTCCTCCCCGCTCTTCCGAGCGGGGCATCCTGGCAGATCCTCGTAAAGTCGGGGCGTGCTTGAATGTCTGCGAACGCTTGTGACAGACTGCTCGTGCGAGGAATTCTCATGCCCAGATTTAGTGTCGTAGTTCCAACGTATAACCGCGCCAATTATGTTACTGAAGCAATAGAGTCGATCCTATCTCAGTCATTTCAGGATCATGAAATAATCGTTGTTGACGATGGTTCGACCGATGACACCAAAGATGTCTTGGCAAGATATGAGGGGCGTATACGATATATTTATCAGGCTAACTCAGGGGTAAGCGCTGCGAGGAATGCTGGGATCCGGCATGCTCAAGGCGAGTGGCTGGCGTTCTTGGACTCTGATGACATCTGGTTGCCTGATTATTTAGCGTGTCAAATGGAGCAGATTAATCAGAATACGGCGGCAGTCATGTGCATGACAAATTTTCTCCGTTTCAAAGCAAATGGAGCTGTCATTGATCTTTTTGAGTATTATTCAATTGATTCTCCGAAAGGGACAAAGGCTGATACCTGGATCATAGAGCGGCCTCTGGCGTTCATCATCCAGAAGGGTATGGGACACCTACCAACAACGGTATTCAAGCGAGAAAACTTTGCTAAAGCTGGGCCTTTTAATGAAACAATAACATTCTGTGAAGACTTTCAAGCAGTACTGAAGATGTGTTTGCAAGGTCCCCTGAGCATCTGTAACCGACCACTCGCCCATACCATTAGGCGTCATGAGTCAATAGATAATTTAACCAGTTTATGGACTTCCAATCATCTGTATTGTCGCAATGTTATGAGCGCGATTTATGAGGATATTCTGAGTCAGGTTCACCTCACAGAACGTGAAAGGAGCGTCGTTAGTGTGATGCTAAGCGGCAATAAGAAGGCTGTAGGCAACTTGCATCTGAGAAGTGGGGACATCCACTTGGCAAGGTGTAGTTATAGAGCGGCTCTCTCGCTCGATCCTTCTTTAAATTCATTAAAGAGGCTTGTTGTGTCTTACCTCCCCTTCAAGATGGCGTTAGCCTACACTCCACCTCCTAATCCGTAAGTGACCCCGGTTGTCAAGAGTGGACGCCATGAGTCGCAGCCTCACGCCGCCGACTGCTGACGGGCCCACTGCTGGGCAAATGCCGCGGGCGAGCAATTCCCGAGTCGAGCATGTCGCCGCTGCCGGTTATAGAATAGCTCGATATACTCCGTGATCTCGCGCCGAGCCTGCTCACGGGTCTCGTAGCGACGATGATGCACCAGTTCATTCTTCAGCGTCCCCCAGAAACTCTCCATCGGGGCGTTGTCATAGCAGTTCCCCTTCCGACTCATGGACGGGATCAGGCCGAACTGCCGCAGCTGATCCTGATAGTCCTGGGCACAATACTGCGAGCCACGATCGGAGTGGTGGATCAGTCCCGGGCGCGGACGTTTCGCCCCCAGTGCCATGACCAGCGCCTGCCTTACCAAGTCCGTCGTCATGCGGCCCTCCATCGCATGCCCGACTACCTCACAGGTATACAGATCTTTGATCCCCGCCACATACAACCACCCTTCTGCCGTGGGGATATATGTGATATCGGTGACCCAGGTCTCGTTCGGGCGCGTGGCGACAAACGTTTGGGCCAAGACATTCTCCGCCACCGGCAGCGCGTGCTTCGAATCCGTCGTGGTCGTGAACCGGCGCACCTGTGTGCAACGGAGTCTCCGTTTCTTGCGGATCCGCTTGATGCGCCCAATCCCGGCGGGGAAGCCGTCCGCACGCAATTCCGCCTGGAGGCGCTCCGGGCCATACGTTTGCCGGGTGCGCACATGGGCAGCTTGGATCGCCACTTCTAGCCGTGCATTCTCCTGGGCGCGTTTCGACGGCCGCCGATGCTGCCAGGCATAGTAGCCGCTTCGGGATACCACCAGCACTCGACACAACAGACTCAGCGGGTAGTGGAGACGCAGCGTCCTCATGAGCGCGTACCGGGCAGCTACGCCTTCGTACAGTACGCGGTGGCTTTTTTTAGGATGTCCCGCTCCATCCGCGCTTCAGCGAGATCGCGCTTGAGCCGAGAGACCTCGGCCTCCAGCTCCGTCACGGGCCGTCGGCTCTCCCCCAGCGTCGCGAGCTGGCCCTGCCGGGCTCGACTCACCCAGCGATCGAGGGTCTTGCCGGACATGCTGAGGCGTCTCGCCGCCTCTGGAATCGTCACCTGCTGTGCCAGGACTAGCTGCACAGCCTGCTCTCGAAACTCCTTCGTATACTGCTGTCGTGGTACTTGTTCCATCCCCCACCTCCAATCTCAGATCATAGGGTGAAGGCGTCCACTTTTTCGAGCTTACCTCAGGCGCCGTCGGAGGCGCCGGATTTCAAAACCCTGCACGCGAAGATCGGACAACTGACCCTGGAGCATGCTTGTTGAGAAGGAGCGCTCATCAAGGCGGGCTGGCTGAGCGCAACGCGATGATCAACCGAACCCACCCATGGCCCGTTGTCTGGCAATGCCAGCTCCTCGGGGTGGCTCGCTCGACAGCCTACTACCAGCCGACCCCGGTCTCGGCGGCAGTCCTGGCCCTGATGCGGCGGATTGACGAACTCCATCTGCAGTATCCGTTTGCCGGCACGCGGATGTTGCACGACCTCCTCCGGTGCGACGGCCAGCGGGTCGGTCGGCGCCACGTGGCCACCCTCATGCGCCACATGGGCATCACGGCCGTCTCCCGCAAGCCCCGCACCAGCTTGCGGCATCCCGCCCACCTCGTCTATCCGTATCTACTCCGCGCCCTCGATATCACGCGTCCGAACCACGTGTGGGCGGCCGATATCACCTCCATTCCGATGCAGCGCGGCTTCGTGTAGCTGGGTGCCATTCTGGACTGGGCCAGTCGCCGGGTGTGAGCGTGGCGGCTCTTCAACACGTTGACGACGGACTTCTGCGTGGAAGCCGTGCAAGAGGCGTTGATCCGGTATGACAGACCGGAGATCGTCAATACGGATCAGGGCTGTCAGTTCACGAGCCAGGAATTCGCCGGATTCCTGAACGACCACGAGATTCAGATCAGTATGGATGGGACGGGCCGCTGGTGGGACAACGTCTTTGTCGAACGGCTGTGGCGGAGTCTTAAATATGAAGAGGTCTATCTCCACGCCTATGAGACCGTCCGCGCTGCGCGCGCGGGTGTGGCACGCTATCTGACCGTTTACAATCAGATCAGGCCGCATCGCGCGCGTGACGGCCGCACGCCCGATTGCGTGTACTGGGAAAACTTGCCGGTACGGCTGACGGCCGCATAGGCTCACACCGCCAGGTGCCACTTATGAACCAAAAGATTCTGTCCAAAGAAACGGAGCTACCTCTCATGTCGTCATCCTCTCTCCAGTGGTAGTCGGTAATGGCTCAGTAGAACGCTCCATGAAGACAGTCGGTTCCCTCTCGACCCTGTTGAGTACAAGGACAATCCTTGTTCCACGGTCGAAGCGATGAATTGGCAGTTGCGGTAGAAGTTCTCATGATGGGTCCAGCTAGCCGGGGGTGGACCGAAAATGATGCGCGTGAATCAGGAGCTTCTGTCGATTGGGAACACCGACCTTGTCGAAAATGCTGGTTAGATGATGACGTACCGTACTATCAGAAATAGACAGTCGATAGGCGATCTCTTTGTTCGAGAGTCCCTGACCGACCAATGCGATAACCTCTCGTTCGCGTTCGGTCAGTGCATCGAGCCACACAGGTAGCTGTGTTTGGGACTCGGCTTTCTTCTTGAAGGTTTCCGTCATAGCCACGAACAACACTCCATGGCGTTCGGTATCGACGTGGCTATGAGGGGGGGAATACAGCGCCTCGATTGCAGCGAGCACGACTTCAGGCGGTTGAACCTTTAGGATCACGCCATCGACGCCGTATTCAAACGCCTCACGCGTGCGTTCCTTATCCTCGAACCCGCTCAATAAGACGATCTTGCTTTTCGAGGCCGACTCCCTAATCCGTCTGATAATGCCGATAATGTCTCGTTCGGTCTCCATATCTAGTATGAACACGTCGGGGCGCTTCTCTGGGTGTAACGCCTCAAGCGTCATCCGCCGGTGCGGTTGCCCGACGATCTGGAAAGTTTTGCTATTTCTGAAAATCTCCTGCAACGCGAGCTGTACGACATAATGACTGCTAATAATCACGATAGTGAGTGATGGGACGACTGGGCTGGTGCTAGTCATGAAGCATCCTTAACCAAGGCGGACGACTATGAGTGCTATGGCGCTACACCGGTCATAGATCTTCCCTCTGACAAGCCAATTGCCAGGATAGCCGCGACATCTTCGGAGAATAGCGTCGAATGACGCCGGCTCCCTCATTTCACTGTATTGCACAAAGACAATTCTCGTGCCGTGGTCACGAAGGAATGAATTGTGATAGACAATTCAGGGGTTCCATCGAATCCCTGAATGCTGGAGGTCAAGCGGCTTGTTTCATCCTGAAACAACTGATGTGTCTCATGAGACGGACAAGTGAATGCGTGAGACAGTTACGATGCTCGAATGTGTTGGATCTAGGAAGTGGAAGAGGGTAGCTCGGCACGATCGGGGGAGAGCCCAGGGCTTCCCTCACGCTCGTGAGGGAGGCAGTCTTGTCGCGCTCATTCATCTAGCGGGAACGAATATCGAGCTCACCGAGACGCCGATAGAATGTGGCCCTGCTGACGCCCAGTCGTTTGGCAGCCTCGGTCCGATTGCCTCTTGCATCGGAGAGCGCCGTCAGCAATTTGGATTTCTCGTCCTGACGGGACAACGGTATCCACGCTGAAGGGCGAGGGAGAACTGCCTCGCCTGCAATTTCAGGCGGGAGATCAGCGGGAAGGATTTCCTTCCCCTTACAACTGATCACCGCAAATTCGATGGTGCTTTTCAGCTCGCGCACATTTCCGGGCCATGGGTGGCTCATGAGTCGGTGAAGCGTGTCCGGGCTCAAGCGCTCGATGGCCTTTTCGGTGGCGGTGCAGATTTGTCCGAGGAACGAATGCGCAAGAAGAGGGATGTCCTCGCGTCGTTCTCGGAGAGCGGGCAACTGGATTCTGGCGACACGAATTCGGTAGAGAAGATCCGCTCGAAACGATCCCCGCATGACGTCTTCACTCAAGTTATGATGCGTGGCAGCCACCACACGCACATCGACTTTGCGAGGCCGAGCTTCTCCCAGACGGGTGATCTCCTTTTCCTGCAAGACCCGCAAAAGAGCCGTTTGCACCTGCGGCAGGATATCCCCTATTTCATCGAGGAACAACGTACCCCCCTCCGCAGCTTCGAATAGTCCCTGTTGATCGTTCACCGCACCTGTAAAGGCTCCACGTTTATGCCCGAAGAGTTGGCTCGTCAGGATCGAGTCGGTTAATCCCGCACAATTGGCGGCGATGAACGGTTTGTGCTTTCTCCCGCTTGAGGAATGGATGGCTCGAGCGATCAATTCCTTTCCTGTTCCCGTCTCTCCTTCGATCAAGACCGTCGTATCCACCTGCGCCACATCTCGAACGAGTTGGTACGTTCGAAGCATTGCGGGACTCTTGCCCACGAGATCATGAAAAGAGGCCTGCTCGTTGAGCGCCCGACGAAGTGTGTGAAGCTCAGTGCGGTCATTCAGCACCATGATGCGCCGACCCGGATGGCGAGGATCTCGATGAACCTCCATTTCAATCCAAGAGAGACGAGCCCCCTCCATACAAAATGGGCCCCCCGTCTGCTTGTCTGAGGGGCCACCGAGCATGTGTCGAACTCTCGCGCGATCTTCTTCATGGAGTGGAAGCGCTTGTTCCCACGCTCGCCCGATCACATGTTGAGCCGCGAGTCCCAATGTCTCAAGGCCTCGATCGCTGGCGAACGTGACATGCCCACGTTGGTCCAGGACCAGCGCGGCGAGGCCTAGATACTGAAGCAGAGCCAGTGCGTCGTCCTTTGTGCGCTCGCTGGCCTCAAGTTGACCCATCAGGCGTGTCTCGGCCTTGTGGTGGGACTTCATGGTGACATCTTCGGACAACATTTTTTCCCTGGCCCGCTGCACGATGGCTTGCATCTGCTCGAAGTTGGCACCCAGACGCTCGATGAGCAAAAGCCTTCGTGACCCAATCGATAGTGCAGTGGCCTCCAATGTCATGGTGCCCCCCTGTCGATCAGACTCCATCCATGGGCCTGATTTCTCTATCGTGCCAGGCTTGTCGTCCCAAGCAGGGTGAGGATCGGTCAAGTAATCCTGCAAAAATGGAGACCATTGGAGCGGGTTCAATGCAGAGGATGTCGTCAGGCCGACGCACTGACGCCACCATTCGGGCGGCAGCCCCCGAAGATGAAACCCGTCCCCCTTGTCGTTCCGTTCAAGGACTGCCACATCGAGCGCGGACAGTACACGATTGAACAGAAACTCGTCGACCGGCGCGAAATCGGAGTTCTGAATTTTCATGTCAAGCACGGGGAAGCGCAGGGGCACGCACAATCTTGGTTGCAAGCAGCCCAAATAGCTCTTCGACTCCTTGCCCGAGTTTGGCGCTTCCGAAAAGAACGGTCCAGCCTCGTTCGCGTAGCTGCTCGATCGCGCGTTCATCGATTTCCCACTCAGCTCGGACGTCCGCCTTATTGATAATCGAGATGAACGGAACCGTTCCTACTGTTCTTACGGCAGTCTGCTGCAGCGCGAATGCTCTGTCCAACGTGGCTTTTCTGGTACCATCTATGACCAAGATGTAACCGGATGAACCGCGAAGATAGGAATCGCGCACCCGCTGAAACTCGTCTTCCCCATAGAGATCCCAGAGCATCAGCAGGACTTCCTTGTCGTCGACCGTCACGCTCTTCTTTTCTACCGTCACGCCAATTGTCGTTTGATAGTGATCCGAAAACACATTGCTCACAAACCGTCGAACGAGGCTGGTCTTCCCGACGGCGAATCCGCCCAACATGCAAACCTTCTTCTGTATCATGGGCGGGAAATCTCTTTACCGCGGGGAACGAGCCGTGCGTGCAACGACGCGATCCGCTGGTTGGCTGATTCTCCCCTCAGCGCATGCTGCTTCACACCCGGCTCGATACCTATAGTGATGGTAGTGGCCTCACCAAGACGCTCGCCTCCAAACACCGCAAGGACAGCATCGGCACGAGCCTTACTGAGTTGAATGTTGATCGACTCCGGACCGGTCTCGTCCGCCGAGCCACGTATTTCGAGCATCACGCCTTGACCCGACTGGAGCGCTGCCTGTTCCAAGTTATGTAAGACCGCCGCTATAGGACTCAACGCCGCGAGTTCGACCTGCTCCACGGTCGAGGAGCCGGGACTGAAATGAACGACGGTCTGATTGATCTTCGCCAAGAGATCAGGAATAGAGATCATCACGAGATGTTCGTCACGGTAACGGGAGATTCCCGGAACGAGTGCCGCCAAACGTCTCGTCTCTGTGACCCACTCGTTCGAAGCAGAGCCGGTTGCAACCAGCGTGTCGCCATCCATCCGCAGCTTAACGGTGTCCGGCGGTTGTAAGATCGATTGCGCCCTGATCAGGACGAGTTGAGGGGCCAGCGCGTAATAGGGAGACCACACGGCCGTGACGGTCGACGGGTCAAGGCCCGCCTCGGCCATGATTGCCGAGGGGTCCTTGGCCAAGGGGTCCCGCAACCCCTCGAGGTGATACCCTCTCAACGTTGATTTTGCCACGGTGACAACGATGCCCGGCTCCGCCCCTAGCTCAGCCAGCAGATTGGACCACCGTGCGTGGGCTTGGTAGGCCATACAGCCCCACCACGAGAGCACGAGCATCACAGCTCCGCCCAGAATCCATTGCCTCAATGCGCTGGGTCGCGGTGATGGCTCATAGTGGGCTTGCAAACAACTTTCCAGGTGAATCCGTGTCGGCTTAAACGGTGCTGCGTTGCCATCAAAGTTCGCCAAGGCATCGGCATGCTGTAGATGGATACGATCTAGTGCGTCTCGAAAGTTCTGCCGGAGGGTCGAGGGCGGAGTTCCCCGGATCACGCCGGCCATGCAGGCTTGTGCTCCTTGTTCGACCCAGACGGTCCATTCGCCGACATGGAAGAAGTCGAGAGTCTGGTCCTGGGAGGCACCGAACGAATCCCGAACGTAACTTTGAATCGCCGTCAGCATGCCGGAAACCACATGCTCATCCTGCACCGCTGCCGCGTCCGTCGCCACATGGTGAAGTAAGAGCCCGGTCTCACGATGGATGAGGAACACTTGTTCAACCCGATAAACGAGAGTATGGAGGAGTACCACTTCCGCAAAGGGACGGCCGGTTTTCCACGCTTCGTATCGCCAGCTGAGGCCCTTGGCCGACATACTATGCTCAAGCACCTGGTTGAGCGTTAGCACCATCTCACTAAAAAAGTGTTGGATGGCCTGCCGAATGGCTGGCCCCATGATCGGGGCGATGGCATCGACGATCGCACGCGGCGACTTCCGCACCGCCGCCGCAAAGCCGTTTTCCACATAGGGGGTGAGTACATTCGAGAGTTGCTGGTCGGTTTCGCCGCGCATGGCGAATGCCGCGGGGAGCACTCGGCTGATCTCGCGAGGCTGAACTCCCCGATTGTCGAGCCGTTCACGGAGTTCGTCGAGTTGCGTCTGCTCCGGGGCGAGCAAGAGCGTGCGCAGTTGCGCCCAGTCTTCGTCTACGGGCGTGAGCTCTTCGGAGCGGGGAGAATCGGGGCGAGGCCTGTGGGAATCGCTAGACATTTGGCAAAGCAATCGTGATTCAGGTGAAGCCGATTGAGTAGGGCGAAGTCCGGCCCCCTGTTGTTCGATGCAATAGGCACAGCCTCCGGCCTAGCCAAACCGAATGATCAAGCTCATATATGATTGGAGGTTGCGCCATCGTTGGATAGTCGTTGAGACGCTTCCATCAAAATCGCTGCGAGCGCTGCACGATCCGTCTTTTCGGCGCGGAGGTCCCGCACCGCCCGATCGAGGGCCAACGTGGCTTCGGCATGCCGAGTCCGAACATCGGTAGCTAGTTCAGTCGTCCGTTCCATCAACTGCTGCAGAACATGGGACTGGGCTTGACTCGCCTTCTTTTCGAGTTGACGTGCTTTTTCGTCAAAATTCGCAGCCAGTTGGGTGAGGTCCTGTGTCAGTTTCCTCACAGACTCTCCTCGGACTTCCTGCTCCTTCGTCAATCGGCTCGTAAGTGCATCAACTTCTTTCTTGATGTAGAGATCAAGGTTCTCAAAACGTCGCTTGACATCATTACGGAGATCCGTGGCTTCACGGATTAGATGTTGTTCAAGTTGTGCAAACCGACGCTCATACTCTCGGGCCTGTGCGCCGAAGAGAATGTCGCGAATCTTGTCGAGATTCCCGTTTGCGGATCGATCGTCAGGGCGTGGTGCTCCCCCGACTCGGTCAGGGTCCGTCGCTGGATCTTCACCAGCGATCAGGGGCTGCTCTGTATAACGTGATGTGGTCATCGCTTTCCCTCATCTCGGTATCGCGCGGTATCGACACGCGTCTCGTTATTCGCTATCCTGCTATTGGACGACCGCCATTCAATTCGACGTCTGCAAACAGTTCGCTTCGCTTTCTGTGCAGCCCCATCGAGAGGGAAGCGATGGGTGTTATCCTAGCACTGGGCGGCGCCATCAACAAGGCTGAATGTGTCGCGCCTGTTAGGACGCCCGCGAAACAGAGTACCGGCGTGGTAGCCGGAGGTTGTTAGTTGTTCACCAAACGGACCACGTGATGAGAGGACGGCAACTCGGTGCCATGCGTCCGGCATCGTCCGAGAATCAACTTGTTCAACTCCCCCCTGAACTGCACCGTAGTTGGTCACAGCCACCCAGGGCTCCACAGCGAGAGCGATCGACGACTCCCCCAGAGACGACACTCCGACGGAAGGCGCAGGATCTTTCAAGACCATCGGGTGCTGTTGAAGGATATCCTTCACATACGCCAGTGCGTCATCGATTTTGGTGCGGTGTGAGAGGGGAACCGTCAGATGCAGCTGACGGATGACACCGAAGTTATGCAGGATTTCCCCGACACTTTTTCAGTTGGGAATGATGACGCGTGAATGGTCGACATGCATCAGCCTCGTCGTGAAGATGTCGATGACCACGACCTCACCGTGGACGCCGAGCAAAACAACATGCTCGCCGACCTTGTAGGGCTTGCTGAAGATAATCGAGAGTCCGGCCATCAGATTGCTCAACACACCCTGCAAAGCAACCCGATGCCCACGCCGGCAAGCAGAGGGGCGATGGGCACGCCGAGCGTCTGAAGGGCGATCATCGCGGTAAAAAGCAACGCCACGATTTTCATGATGCGAGTCAACAGCAGCCGCACCAAAAAGAGAAATGGGGTCAGACCGTGAACCGTGCATTCGGATGCAGCTTGGATCTTGCCCTCCGCGCCACCCGAGGATGCCACGGCCTCTGGTCCTGTTTTCCCTGCAAAAGACGAGTGCTACCAGAGGTCGCCGGAGCTGGCCCGGTTCCGTGAATCCACATAGCTGAGGTTGCCTTACCCGCTCGATCACCTTCACCACCCTTCTGGCTTGTTATAATCTCAGGCTGTGGGACGACAGTACCGCATCGGCTCGACCGTCACGCTCACGTGCGTTCTCTCCATCCTGCTCCTGCTGGAAGGATGCTACTCTACACCACCTTCCTCCGGCGTCCACTTTCCGATCGCCAATGGGTCCCATACGCTTTTGCCCAGTGAGCGACAGCGCATCTTCATCTGGGGAGATCCTCTCCTGACCCGCGTGGCTGACGAATGGCTCCGGTCTCATCAATATTTAAACACCCTGATACCCCCTCCGCTGTCTCACACTTCATCGGATCACCAGGTGGCGCTTGCGGCAGCGACAGAGGCGAATGCAGAGTTCGTGCTCATTCTGGAGCGGGAAGAACTGAAGGAAGGGGCATTGACCCAGCCGAACTGCGGCGCACTCTTCAACATCAATGTCGATGTGCGAGGCCTTTCGGTGGAACGCCAAGAGGCTGTCCTGCGGGGCAACGCCCATTACCCGCACTGCGTCGAACATAACGACCAGACTTTTCAGAACCTGACCTGCCAAGCCCTTGCCACCGCCTGGGGATTCCGTCCACCAGGGCAGCTGGAGATTCCCTCACACCTGGCATGCACAGCTGGCCAGGCCACACCGAACCGCTAGATCCGCACTGGCGAGTGCGGGACAGAATAAGCGGACAGGCTACTTTCCTGGAGCCTTCGGATCTCTCCTGTTTTCAGGACTTAGGCGATATGCCTAGAGTGACACGGCGGGCGATTGCCGTCTGTCGTCTCGAAGGGCTGTTGCCGATTGACATACCTACGCGGGATAATGTGTCCCTGAACGAGCGCCGCACACTCGATGAATTAGGGCACAAGAGCAAATACCTTCTCCCCTGCTTTTTTCTGAAGGGGAAGTGATTGGTCCCATTGATGGGAAGGCGGAGCGTCGATCGGTCATGAACCTGAAGGTAGAGGATCAGCGGGCTACGCCTCGAGTTGCGGTGCGGTTTCGCGCCATGGTGTCGGGGTCCGCACAGTCCGAAGGGACAGGCATCATCCTCGACCTCTCAAGGAGCGGGTGTCGGCTCGAAAGCCCGCTCTTCATGTCGCCTGGCCTCTCGCTAGAACTGCGCATCGCTGTGCCCGGCATGGAGTGGGCGCTGATGATTGATGGGGCTGATGTGCAGTGGGTGAACGAGGAAACTGCTGGACTGGCATTCGTTCGGATCAGAGAGACCGAACAGCAGCAACTCGACGACGTGATGACGACTCGGCTCGCGAGGAAATCTGAGGACGGCGACGAAGAACAGGTCGAGGTGGCGCCGTTTGAGTTCCAAGGTCTGGAACCGGTGCTTTCGAAAGATCCTAGACTCGCCATCAGCAAGGGGCTGGCGTGGTTCGCTCAAGACCGGGCGGAATTCCGCTTTCGAGGAGGGAGCCTGCTCAACAGAGCGTTTCCCACATGCACGCCCGAGTTCGCTGCCGCCCTCGTCGAGTTGGTGAAAGCTGGCGGCGACATGGAGGCAGAGTTCTCCCTGGCGATTCTCCAGAACTACCTTGGTTCGACAGCCACCGACGGCGTCTTGCGAGAGATTGTGTCGCGGTTTCCACATGACGATCGCAAAATGGGCGAAGTCCGGACCAGCATCAATAGCACGGGCCTGGTCACCGGTGAATTCGGGCTTGCGGAAGCATGGCGAATCAAGAAGGAGTCGCTGACGCGATGGCTGATCGACGAACGACAACCGGTCAAAGCGTTCGCCGAGCAGCACATGGCAGAGCTCGACCCAATGATTGTGTCAGAGCGACGCCGTGTGGAGGCCGAAAAAGAATTGCGAGAGCGGAGCCGACATGAGGAAGAGTCAGGCCACGATCATGGTTACAGGGCGAAACCCTTCTGAATAGCAGCAATAGACCGAAAAGAGGGCGAAGCGACAGAACCTCCATGAGGGCCAAGACTTGCAATCCAACCGCCCAGCAGACACAACCACCTGCTATCGCACTTATCCGCGGTTGAACTGCTCTGCGATGCCATGCTTGGCGAGATACTCGACGAGAGTGATGTAGCTTCCGTCCGCTTCCTTTCTTCAGAACGGCCCCAAATCAGAATCCCTTGTGTTCGAGCATATCCACCCTTTATACGTTTATGCGTTACATGGGGATAAGACTGAACCACGACGGGAGAATAAGTATATGAGGACAAACTTATTTGTGGCCACGCTGCTCTGTTGCGCAACGATCGTTTCGACAAGTCATGCTGAGGAAGTTGGGAGTGTCGACACGGAATTCAAATGGTTGGGTCCGGATCACAAAATTGTGGTTGAAGCGTTTGACGACCCAAAGATTGAAGGCATCACCTGTTACCTGAGTCGATCAAAAAAAGGCGGCTTCAAAGGTATGGTCGGATTGGCAGAGGAAACCTCAGATGCCTCACTTGCCTGTCGCCAAGTCGGACCCATTCGCATTGTGGGTCAGCCGAAGGAAGGGGAAAGAGTATTCAGTGAGAGCCGATCCCTGATTTTTAAGAAGTTACAAGTTGTTCGATTTTTCGATAAGAAACGCCAGACCTACATTTATCTCGCCTATAGCGACCGAGTGATCGAGGGGTCGCCACAAAATGCGATCTCCACCGTGCCGATCCAATCCTGGCCCAGTCGATAAGGGTCAGGAGAGGATTCAACCGCACGAAGGTCGGATGGGGAGTCAGGCTTGAGAAAAGTGAATGGGATCAGACCTCGAACCCTGCATCACCCGGCCCTCTGAGCATGACTGAATGGGGCTGCTGTGGAAAGGGAAGACCAAGCTTGCATTGGCCGGTCATCTCCATGGGTCAGGTGCATAGACATTCCAAGCGAGCTGGATACAGCCACACGGTGAACAACCCTTGCACCTTCCTTTTCACCCTTTGCTAGAATGCGTTATCCGGCGAGGGATCTATGCATCAGGTTATCGGTATCGGTCTTTCGTTCTGTGTCCTCCTTCTCAGCCTTGCGTCCTGTGGAGCCCCCAGTTACCAGGTCGATAAACCCAGGGGATATGGTGAGATGCCGCCTGGGGAAAGCTGGGTAGCCATCGATAGTGCGTACCAATCCCCATCGCGTGAAATGGTGTACTACGATCCCAAGACGATCCGTCGGGACGGAGATCTCGTGACCCTGTGGCAGTTGACAGACTATAAGTGGATGCAAGGGAATGCGGCGTCTGGGATGTTCATGATGAGCCCTCAGCGGTTTTTCTCGACGAAGACGCATAAGGAGTTTGACTGCGCACACAACAGGGGTCGGCTATTGGCCTCTTCGGAATTCTCTCAGCATATGGGCACCGGAACTCACAATGCAGTATTGGTCGAACAAGACGATGGGAAACCCGTGGAACCAGGCAGTATCAATCAGGCGCTATGGGACGTAGCCTGTGGGATGACCAAAACCTCCAGTTGAACCAGACTCGTTCCCAACTCGCATGGCCAATGCGCTGGAACTAAAAGTACCGCCGCTTGCTCTTGTATTCTTGTTCGGGGCGCTGATGTGGCTCGTTTCGGCCTATTCTATGTTCGCCATAGCACTGCCATGGCGTTCGGCGGTCGCCCTTGTTTTTTGGCTCTCCGCAGATTGGAGTGGGTAAATGAGAGCGTCTCTTGTTCTCCAACTCCGCAGCCAGCCTGCGGTGTGGCGTGATCGTCTGATACTCGAATCGTGTCCGAGATCTGTGGCAAACTCCGGGCAGCCTTTGGCCA
>PHGD01000094.1 GCA_011090425.1 Nitrospira sp. LK70
CCGTGATAGAAGGCGACGACCGTCATCAATTTGTCGGTTGCCGACAGCTTCACGCCGTATCCATCGGGGAATTGGGTCTCGGACATTTCGAGTCCGGCTCCACCGAAGAAGAGCGGCTCACCGGGACAGGACACGCTGGGTTTGGTGTTGTTGATCATCAAAATATGGTGCAGGTAATTTTTCGGTAATTCCTTCCCATCGACCGTGGTAATGGCCGACTTGAAGCCGACCAAATATTTATCTTCCGGCAACTGGAAGTGAAACCGAGGCATGGAATCGCCCATATCGCCTTCACCATGGCCGGTCGGAAGATCGATGGGACCAAAGGTCAAAATCGCCGTATTCTCTCCATAGGTGATCTTTGAGCCCACGTGTTTTTTCAACGTGGGAATCGCATGGTGATCGTGGCCCCCATCGGCATAGGCTGATGAGGCGAGGAGAAACACGGAGAGCGGAAGAATAAGGAATCTGCGCATAGGACCTCCCAGAGGAAGTAAAGCAGTGATTGGAACCGGACTCCGACTTGGTGGCATGGTTGAATAAGGGAACTGATTCATTGGGCGTCGGCGGGGATCGGTGTGAGCCGATTCCATTGGTAGGTACCGCCATGTTCGCGCGGCGGAATGTTTTTATGCGTGCCCACGCGGGTATACCACCATACGCCCTTGGCCTGAGAGCCGTCTTCTGAGAGGAGGACTTCAAAACCTCCCTCACGATCGTTACCGGGTTGTTGCCAGGTGCCTTGCCACAGACGATCGGCAATCTTCGTGGTGGCGAAGCGGCCGCCATGTTGGGTGTACGGTCCGTTGCCGTTCTTGTCCAGCGTGGCTTTGTATCGCTTTTCGTCCTCCACCTCAAGAATCTCCCATTCTCCGCTCACGTCAGGAATCGCTGCGACAGCATCATTGCTGACGAGTTTTTGGGATCCCGCTGCCATCGATGGCGAGGCGAGGGAACCTCCTAATTGAGCGGATCGAAAGGACTCGTGCCACGACAACAGCTGCCAACGGCCGGCACGACGTTCGAGGACACCGGTTTCCCTTAAAGGAAGCACGGTTCGCTTCACCTTGGACCCTTCACCGACGTAGCGAGTATAGTCGAGCTCCATCGTAAACCAGGCCAGGTCGCCTTTCGTCCAGACCTTGAGTTCATTGATCGGAATCTCAATCTTCTGGGCGTTGATGAATTCCTCCCTCATTTCCTGTTCGAACCCCGGCCAGCCTACGTATTTGCGACCACCGACCGAGTAACTGACGATGTCGGCATCGTGAGCCATGAGGCGAGAAAGAGTCGGGAGGTCTTTTTCCGCATTGGCCCGGACCATTTGCCGAATAGCCGTTTCTGGGTCGGAAGGGTCACCACCGCTCGCCACCTGAGCAAACCCGATGACAAGCAGCAGACTTCCACAGACGAACCATCCCCGCTGGGGCATAAGGATCTCCATGTATGCGACAAGGTTCAAATGAGCAGGAAAACTACACGGCCTGACCGACCATGTCAACAACGAAGTGAAATCAGGACGAGCGAGGAGCGACCACCACTACGGTGACATTGTCTTCGCCGCCACGATCGAGCGCCGCGGTCACGAGGCGGTTGCAGAGATGAGTCGGATCGAGTTCGCCGGGGGCGAACACTGTTCGGATCTCCTCATCCTCCATCATCTTGGTCAGTCCATCCGAGCAAAGCAGAACCAGATCCTCAGGAAGTATGGGAAAAGCGGTGATGGTAGGCTTCACCACCGCGCCTACCCCCAAGGCACGCGTCAACACATGCCTCTCCGGATGTGTTTTCGCCGATTCTGTCGTCAGGATGCCGCGTTCCAGGTATTTTTCGATCAACGTGTGGTCCTTGGTCAAAGGGGTCAACGTGCCAGCCCGAAATCGATAGGCGCGGCTGTCGCCGACATGGGCGAGATATGCGACCGGGGCAGGGCCGGAAATGATCGCCAGCAGCACGATGGTCGTGCCCATTCCTTTCAGCTTGGATTTTGATCTGGACCGATTGAGGATGGCGTCATGCGCTCGGCTGATCAAGTCCGTCAGCACATCTGTGGGAGACGTTTGACCGTTACCGAGCAGGCGGCTCGATGCTGCAGCCTCTGCCTGTATCGTGGCGATCGCGGTCTGAGCAGCGACTTCTCCACCAATATGACCACCCATTCCATCCGCGACGGCCCAGACACCCACGTCATTGATGACAGCGAACGCATCTTGGTTGAGGGTGCGCACGAGTCCAGTTTCGCTCCGACCGATGCCGATCCAGGTACTCATCGGGAATAGGTCGATTGAAGAGTGGTCGATATTGAGGAGAGTCCGAACCAACCCAGGCTCGTGGCTTTTCCCTCGCGATGAAGTCCCACCACCGTCACTTCTCCAGATTCGGCCAAGGCGTCGGTCGTTTCGATGACGAGATACCTTGCCCGTGATCGACAGCTCTCATGCACCGCTAGAAGCGCTCCATCGTACCAGATCGTGCGATACTCGGACAGGGCAGCTACCGACGGGCGATTACGCAAGGTTCGCCGCTCGAACAAACCCTCTTGTTGCCGACGGCGGACTGGCCCAACGCCTGGTGGAAAGATGAGGCTGAAGATCGGCATCTCAGCGATTGTAGCCTTGATTTCGCATAGGAGACAAGTTACAGTTCCGAGCATCACGAAGAACGCAGTGACGAGACAGGTGGATCACCGATCGCATGACCGTGCCGGCAAAGCGGATTCGTATTATCGTGGGAGGAGTTCAGCTGGAGGCAGAACTCAGAAAAACGAAGACGGCTGACGAAGTCTACGCGGCGCTTCCGGTCACGGCTGCGATCAGCACATGGGGAGAGGAGTTCTACTTCCCGATTCCCGGAGTCCACGACTATCGGGAAACTGCGACGACCCAGCTGAAGGTCGGAGACATTGCCTTCTGGGGAGCAGGGAAGGTCCTAGCGATCTTTTTTGGGAGAACCCCGATGAGTTTGGGGGCCGATCCGGTCCCGGCTGATCGGGTGAATATCATCGGGAAAATCGTCGGCGATGCGAGCCGATTTCGGCAGGTCATGGACGTCCCGACGATTCATCTCGAACCAGGGTGAATAAAATGCGGCTGTCGAAAGAGCGGGGGCGGCATATAGCCGAGAGTCTCACCGGTCGTCTCCAAGCGGGAGGACACCTCGAACTAGTCGGAGAGCGCAAGGGGTTCGTCGAGGCATTGGATCAGGCCATCACGCATGAGTTGGCCGCGGAGGATCGTGTGAATGCGGAAGTGCGGCAACTGCTGAAGGCCTATGAACATCAGATTGAGCAAGGGCAGGTCGACTATCAGAAGATGTTCCAGATGGTGAAACAAAAGTTAGTCCGTGAACGAGGCATCATTTTATAAAGCGTGAAACGTGAAGCGTATTTGGTGAAGCGCTTGCGAATGACGAGATATAAGCGACCCACGGCGCCTGTTGCATGTTGAGCGAGGACAAAGTCAGTCATCTGTCCCATGTGATTCTCACGGCCGTCAAGCAGTATGCGGGAGCGAGAGTCAAGAGCGATGATGCACGGTTGTTAAAAGAGATCAAGCGCGTGTTGGCTGCAGAGCTGGTCCAGGAACAGGAGATTGATCGAAAAGTGAAAGCCAAACTCGCGTCGTATTCCCGAGGCATTATTGAAGGGAGTAACGAGTGGGATGTGTTGTATCGAAAGCTGTTCGAGGAAGAAACGCACAAACAAATGAAAGTCTGAAGGTAGAGGTCGCATCGTCATGAAAAAGCCCGTACAACGATTGGCAATCTTGAGTATCGTGCTGGTGCTTGTCGGCATGACCGCCTGTGCGCAGAAGCGCAAGCCGCTCGTGCCGCTTGCCCTTGACGGCGAGGTGAGGTCTCAGGCTACGGCGTTGACTGAACAGGGAACGCAAGCTTATCAGGCCAAACAGTTTGAAGAGGCTAAGCAATACTTTGAACAGGCGGTTGCCGCAGCACCGCAATCCGGCCAGGCCCATTATAACTATGCGTTGGCGTTGAATGCGCTTGGTGATTCTGAACTCGCGCGGCAGCACTTCATAGCAGCTGCCGACTTAGCACCAGGAGACAAGGTTATCTGGGACTCGCCGGCTCTTTCGCCGTACGGAAATCCAGAAAGCAAAGACAAGGCCAAGATGCGTCCCAATATGCCACGCCGTTCGTCGTTCGGCGGTGGTATGCCCTCCGGGGGGTATTAGTCCCGGATTCCACAGTAGCCGGTGCATCCCAGAAGCCAGGTCGAGGAACACCTTGATCATCAATGTCTTGAGGCGTCAATTCTGAACTGGGCTGCAGTTGAACATGAGCTTGGGTAGTTGTGCGGGAATTCATTTGATTTGGATCTTACTAGTTCGACATACAGTAGGTCGACATACATTGTACGGCTACTGCGGAATCCTGGTTAATTCCCGAATGAGGATGGACCTATGAGCAAAGATCTTGTGGTAGGGGATCAGGCACCGGAACTTTCGATCCCGGATCAGCATGGAAAGACGGTGACTCTGAAGAACTTCAAGGGCAAACAAATCGTGCTGTATTTCTACCCGAAAGATGATACGCCGGGGTGCACGAAAGAGTCCTGCGACTTTCGGGATGTGGAATCGCAGATTCTCCGGGCGGGAGGCGCAATCGTCGGAGTGAGTCTGGACGGGAAGGAGTCCCACCAGAAATTCATCAAGAAATTTGGATTGCCGTTTCCGCTCCTCAGCGATGAAGACGCGGCGATCTCCAAGGCGTACGGTGTGTACAAGGAAAAGAACATGTACGGGAAGAAGTATTGGGGTATCGAGCGGAGCACGTTCGTCATTGATCCCGAAGGCAAGCTGAAGGCGATCTTTCGGAAGGTAAAAGTCGACGGTCACGCGGACGAAGTGCTCAAGGCGCTGAAGGCCTAATCTCCACCGGTAGTTCGTGGCGCGTCTTTTCTTGTTCAGAAGGCTGTGCGGCGGATGATCAGCCAAACCCGCAGAGCCTGCCTCTCGCTGCTCCTCATCCTCGGCGCATCTCTCGGCCTGCTTTTCGCAGCAGAGAAAATCACTCCGTTTCTGTTTATCAAAGATGTCCTCGCGTCCCCCCATCAACCAGCGACCATTGAAGCAAAACTGATCTCAAAAGGTCTCTTGACCAGCAACCCGCTGGGAGGAGAACCGCTTGACCTCGTCGTGGATGGGAAGGTTGTCGCGACGGCCATGACCGGCGGGGACGGCAGGGCGTTCTTCACCTATATCCCCAAGACCCAAGGTCTAGTACTCATTCAGGTTCGCGTCGGCAACAGCCCACGAGTGGCATCGACAGATGCTCATGCGACTCTGGCTGTGTGGGAAAAGCGACAACCGATTCTTATGATCGAGCTGTCGTCGCTGATCGAAGAACCGACGCCGAGTCCTGTCCCTCCCATGGGGATTACGTTCGAGCCGGAACGAAGACCCATGACCGAGGCAGCAGATGAACTCGACAAGCTCACCCGGTTCTACTATCGGGTCATCTATGTCGTCGCGTTGTCTGCCGGAGGAGATGGAGCTCGGGCGAGTGCTGAGGCGAGAGACTGGCTGAACAGACACAAGTTCCCAACCGGCTATGTGATGACGTTGCCGTCGGCTCCTCAAGCCTTAGGGGAAAAGATCGACGAATTCCATGCGGCGGGATGGAAGACCATCAAGATCGGAATCGGCCGATCCAAAGCCTTTGCCGAAGCGTTCCTGCAGCGGCGTCTCGAAGCCGTCATCGTGCCGGAACCGACAAAGGGCGATGTGCCGCGCAAAGCGAAGGTGGCGAAGGATTGGAAGGAGGTGAGGAAGAGGTTGTAACGGAAACCCACGATCCACACTGCCGTCGATGGCCTTGGCCATCTTCTTATTGGAGGCGGTATTTGGCCATACGGTAGCGCAGCGTGTTCCTGGTTATTTTGAGGAGTCGGCTGGCTTCCGAGACATTGCCTGAAGACTTCCGTAACGCTTCCTCAAGCATCCGCTTTTCCATGTCCTGAAACGACAGCCCAAAGGCCAGCAACGATGGCTTGGAACTCTGACTCAGGCCATTGGTCGGAGAAGCGGCTCTCACGGATGCCGGTAAATGAGCAGGCTGAATGATCTCTGCTTTGCATGTGATAGTCAGCCATTCGACGACATTGTGGAGCTCGCGTACATTTCCAGGCCAGTCGTGGTCCCGAAGGACCGTAAGAGCTGCCGGGGCGATAGCCCTAATGCGGCATCCGCGCTCCTGTCTGGCTCGCTCCAAAAAAATCAGGAGAATCGGCTCAATGTCCTCAAGTCGTTCACGCAACGGTGGGATGCGCAGCTGGTAGACGTTCAATCGATAGTACAGATCGAGGCGAAAACGACCGGCCTTGATCTGGGCAAGCAGATCCTCATTCGTAGCGGCGATGATGCGGATGTTGACCTTACGGCTGCGGGTATCCCCCAAGGGATCGACGGTGTGATTTTCCAGCACGCGTAGAAGTTTGGCTTGGGCGGTGGGACTCATTTCACCGATCTCGTCGAGAAACAGTGTTCCTCCCTCGGCCATCTGAAACCGGCCTGCCTTCGATCGTTTGGCATCGGTAAAGGCACCTGGCTCATATCCGAACAACTCCGCCTCGATGAGATTCTCCGGGATGCCGGCGCAATTCAAGGCGACCAGGGGACCGTTGGTTCTGGGGCTGTAGTGGTGAATGGCTTTCGCGAACAGTTCCTTGCCGGTTCCGCTTTCACCGGTGATGAGGACGGTTGCGTCAGTCAGGGCCACTTCTCTTGCCAGTTGCTTCATCAGATTCATTTGCGGGGAAAGGCTGATGATGGAGGCGAATGGATCCTGTGGGGAAGGTGGCGAGGCCGAGCTAGGATGCCTGAGCGCTCGAGTGATGGCGCTTTGTATATCTTCGAGAAGAACAGGCTTCGTCAGGTAATCTGCGGCGCCGGCTCGCATGATCTCGACCGCGTCCTTGATCGAATGGCGTTCCCCGATCACGAGCAGCGGCGGGGATTCCGGTGCTTGGCGAGCATATTCCAGCAGGGGAGACAGAGTATGGGGATTACCTTCACCGAGAACCAGCGCCGGTGAGATCTCGGGCCAGAGTGTGAGTCCTTCTGAAACCTTCTCGGTAGAGTAGATTTTTGTTTGAGGAGCGGCGACCTGGACTAGCTGCCGGAGTCCGGAGTCTTTGGAAATAAGGAGAAACGTCTGAAGGTTCATCGGAGTGCTTCCCGGTTGTAACCTCCATCCGAACCATTCCAATCACGAATACCTTATACTTCTTTGGGCATGGAAGAAAAGGTGAAAAGCGAGGGGAATCTAACGAGTCCAACAGGAGAACCTATGACAATCGGGTTTTCCCGTGGAGACGCCACTAACCGAACAACTCCGGAAGGAGTGAAAAGGAATGTTGGAGAACAGTGGGACTGGGATTGAGGAATGGCGTGATGTACAGCGAGCTGTCAGCCGAGATCATCAACTGACAGCTCGTCGTGGATGGGTGGATCCACGATTCCGTCAACAGCTATTCGGTGTCCTTACAGAAGGTTCGTTCGTAGGCGATGGTCATCCAGGCTTCTTCCTCGGTGATGACGCCTCCCTTGATCAGGGCCGGCATACCGGTGCCGGGACTTCCGTTCTTGATGATCCAATGCAGCTCTCCGTCGTTCCGCTTCTTGTGGAACTTGCAGTTCGTGAAGTTTCGGGGTCCCGGCGACAACAACATTCCGCCGGGCCCATTCCCTTCTCCAGTCAGGCCATGACAGTTGACGCAGGTCCCCTTGCCTTCATAGAGTTCCTTGCCTTTTGCGATGATCTCGGGTGTCACGGTCAGCGGACTCTTCACTTTCCGTGCATCGGCTCGTTCAGCCTCCGGGACACGCGGCTTCAATGGGTCGGCCTCGGGCGCAGCCCATCCAGCCGTACTCAACAAGGCAACGGCGACTATATTGCACACTGTCATGACTATACGCGTACCTCTCATGATTCCTCCTTGGTGATGACCACTGATGTTACCGCCAGATGGCTGCTCGGGTTGCGCGCCCGGAGACGCAAATGTTGAAAAGTATGATAACACGATATAGTCCTCAGCGGCAGTGCCCACGCCCTAGGGAAAATGATCAGGTCGAAGTCGAGGTGGAGGCAGGTGTGGGATTCCAACTGAGGACCTCGCCAAGCCCGAAGCTACCAGCCCGGGCTTGGCGAGAGACTAACTTGGGATTACCACAGTGATCATCACTGGGAATCCTCACTATGTCATCAGGGAACTTCGACGATGTCCTTTTTCATCGGTCCGAGGACGCCGAGCAGTTCGTCTTTTTCTTGCTTCCCGACGTTGAAAGTGTCCAACGCGCTGACCAGGTCCTCCACGAGGGCGTTAAAGGCGGCCGTTGTGACCTTCATGCCCTTGTGCGTCGTCTTCATATCTCGGCCTGAGTAGGTGCAAGGCCCGCCGCTCGCCTGGCACACCTGTTCGACCAAGAGCTTATTGAGCTGCTTGAGGTCGGCTTTCGCAAAATAGCCGTTGATGCGCTTGTCTGCTCCCACATTGCTGATGAACTTCGTGACAACGGCTTGAATGGCACCCTGCCCGCCAAGCCGTTCATAGAGCGATCGGTCCGCCGCAAAGGATGTCGCGCTGCTCAGTGCCCAGGTGGCTGCCACGGCAACGGCAACCGTCGCTATCTGCTTCGGGTATCTCATGTCGTCTGCTCCTTTTTTGTAAGTAATGATTGTATGACGTCCGTCCCCCGCCTAGTGATTAAGGATTCCAGGGGGTCAGTGGCATCAAGGTGTCATACTTCTTGGGGTTCTGGTTGGCGACCACCACGGCAATCGCACCTCGTAGAGCGCTCGTCAAGGAGTGGGTCACGATAGGATAGGCTCCCGGTTCATCAACGATCATATCGAACGTGGCTGCACTGCCTGGACCGACCACATAGGTCTGGACCCCCGTAAGTTTGTTGGCCGGATTGCCGCTTTCATAGACGTTGTCCCAGATTTCGGCGATCGTATGGAGAGAAGAAAACTCGTTCGGGCCGGCATTCACAAAGTAAATGCGTACCCGTTCGCCGACCTTGACTTCCAGCGGCTCGGATCCCGGGAAGAAGGGATGGTACTTGAAGACGCCGCCGTTGAAGACCGTGAAATCAAATTTTCGATCGAACATCGCCTGCACATTGTCGGGGTTCTGCCACAGCTCGGATTGCACCAGGACGAATTCCCGATCGGCTTTGGGCCAAGCGTTTGCGTTCTTAGGATCGACGATGATCGCACCGAACATGCCGCGGCCAATGTGCTGGATCATCGGCGGTGCGCCGCAGTGATAGAAGAACACGCCGGGCTTCTTTGCCACAAAGGTATACTTGATCGTCTCGCCGGGCCTGATTTCGCGGTAGTTTTTCAAGAAGTCGATCTCCGCCGCGTGAAAGTCCATCGAATGGCCATTGGCGTTCGTCGTGGGATTGATGAGGGTGAAGTGCACTGTATCCCCTTCCGTCACCCGGACGACCGGGCCTGGCATCTGACCGTTAAAGGTCCAGGCCTTGTACTTCGTACCGTTACCGTCGATGACGATCTCCGTTTCGGTCGCCGTGAACGTGACATCATGGACCTTCGCCGCTGCGGACCCTGGCATCGTGGTACAGCCGATGGCTCCTAAGAGGACGCCAAGTCCCAGGCTAGATATGAGCATACGAAACCTCTGCATGATAGCCTCCCTTTAGATTTTTGATGGAAAAGAGACGCTGCACTGACGAGGACGGTTGATTTGGCCCCCCTCCATCACTCGTCAAGTCAAGCGCCGGGCCAACTATCTACCAAATTCTGAGGAGAAAATACAAAGGAAATTTTTGTAACCTGTTCTGCGCATATCGCACATGCCCTGGTGTTGTAAAAGAGGTAACTATGATCTCGGTGCCAAAACTAATGATCTACCAGGCAGTTGGTGGCTGCACGACATGGTTACGCAGGTTTGAGATTACGCTGGGCGATGGCCACGTTTCGGAGAAGGCCCTGGTGTTTTGCGCGTCGAATCGGGCTTTGTCGAAATACCATCGAGAAGGTCGTCTCATCCAGCTTGGCAAGTTCATTGAGATCAGGTGAGAGGCTCCAGTTTGAAGGTTGAAAGCTGCTTTCCTGAGTCGGTTCCGCTCGGAGATTGAACGGACAGACATCGAGACAATCGTCGCATCCGAAGATCTTGTTCCCCATGCCTGTTTGTAGTTCGTGAGGGATAGTACTGTCATCGCCACGCAATTCGATCGTGAGGTATGACACACAACGAGTGGCATCCACAACGTAGGGCTCCGTAATGGCTCCCGTCGGGCAAGCCTGAATGCAGAGCGTGCAGCTGCCACAGAGGTCGGTCGCCGGTTCGTCGGGATCCAGCACCACTGTGGTCAGAATTTCTCCCAACAGGAGCCAAGAACCATACTCGGCTGAAACAAGGTTGGAATGTTTCCCGATCCAGCCCAAGCCTGCTCGTTCCGCCCAGGCTTTCTCCACGATAGGGCCGGTGTCGCTGTATGAACGGGTGCTGGCGTCCGGTGCTAGTCTGTGAATCAACAGCTCCAGCTGCTTGAGCCTGGAATCAAAAAGCTTGTGATAATCCCTTCCCCAGGCATATCGCGCAATGCGGCCGTAGCCTGGCTGTTCGTTGGCACGGTGCTCGGTGAGATAGTTGACTCCCAGCGAGATGATGGAGCGGCAGCCGGGAAGCACCAGGCCAGGATCGGTGCGTTTGTTCGAGTCCCGTTCGAGCCAGCCCATGGTACCGTGGTAGCCTCGCCTGAGCCATTCGGTGAGACGATCGAAGAGACGCTGAGATACAGCGGTTTCGGAATTGAGAAGGGAGGTGTTTTTCTGGTCGTCGGCAGCTGATCTTGTGCCTTCGCTGCATACGTGCGCAATCCCAACCACATCGAATCCCAGCGCGCGGGCTTCCTGTTTGATAGTTGTCGTGACGGACATGAGATACGGGCGAGCTTACTGCTGGGCGGAACAATCGAAGCGTACACTGAACTGTGCCGAACATCGGACCGATTTGCATCGGTCGCAAGCGCCAACAATGTTCGTCTTCCAATCGGTCTCCCGTTTATCAAACCGGCATTGCAGTCGGCCGCCTTTCGAGATCGTGCTCCAGGGCTGCTTGGTTCCGGGAATGGAGGCCACCCGGCATCCTTGTGGGAACGGAACGTGGCAGGGGCGCCCGGTTTCACCTTTTTCCATTGAAAAGCTGCACGACAGCTCCGTTGTGGCTCCGGAATCCTCGACCTCCTGTGCCTTGCTGTCGGGGGAAGGAACGAGCAGTATCGTGAGCAGCAAAACAAACAGGCCGAACGCCCTGCGTCGAATCGTCATAGGCCTCGATGGTAGCACAGTCCTTTGTCTTGCGGCCATGGAGTGGGCCGCGTAGAATCTTCCCACTGGCTTCTATTCACACCAATGGAGGCTCTATGCTCGCGACGCGGATTACCCAAAAAGAGGGCACATTCTATTTCATCGCGTACAAGGCCGGTGAGCTCTTGAGCAAGGTCCGGTTCACCAGCCGATACTACTTCGAGGGGGAAGAGATCGCGCAGGCCAAGATTTCCGAGCATGACGACGTGGCGCAGTTTATCGCGGGAATCGAGCGGAGCGAGAAGGGATTCCAACGGGTCTTGAATCGGCAGAAGATCAAGCAGATCGTCAATTTTTATGAGACCGTCGTGGCTCAACCGATGATTCCCGGCACCGTGCTGCTCTTTACCGATGAAACGCTTCGCTTTCAAAAGGCCGAAGGCTCGGATTCAATCGGCCACCTGAGCGAGCCGAAGGGAAAGTATCTGGTGATCGACGGCCAACACCGCCTCGCCGGGCTTCACTTTTTCCACGAAAAACATCCCGATCAAAGTGCGCAGGTCGAGGTGCCATGCCTCTTGTTCGACGGGCGGAGCGCGGACTTTGCGACGGAGATGTTCGTGATCATCAACTCCACCCACACGAGGATCAACCGATCGCACTTGGTCGATCTCTATGAAAAAGTCTCATGGGAAAGTCCCGAAAAGAAATTCGCCGCCAAGGTCGTGAATCTCCTATACGGCGAATCGGACTCACCGCTGCAGTACAAGATCAATCGACTCGGAGGACGGAGCAAGCAGGAAAAATGGATTCTGCAGTCCGAGGTGTTCAACGAGCTGCTGAAAGTTGTGACGGTCCATAAGCGCTGGATCGAGTCCCACTTGGGGATGAAACCCGATCGTTGCTACGCTCTGGTGCGCGACTACCTGAAGGGGGTCAAGGAGGTCATGGGCGAGGTCTGGGGGCAGAACGATCGGTATATGTTTACTCGTGATGTGACGCTCAAGGCATTAATTCGCGTCTTGGACGATTTGATCGTGGATCGTAAGCTCATCAATGACTGGGACGAACAACGGTCGCACAAGCCGTTTGCGGAGATCGTCAAGCCCTGGGCTCCTCTGACGAAGGAGTTCCGCGCCGACGGCTTCTATGAGCGATTTCCGGCTAAAGGGCAACTTGAACGGGTACGGAAGATTCACCAGCGGCTGCTGGATGCGATTGTTGGATAACCGACCAGCATTCTTGTCGGGCGTCGTCTTACGGCTATCACTCGCCGTGCTTCTCTCCGTTGCCGAATCGGAGGCGGCGCCTCTGCTGGCGGCCGAGACGGATAGGCTGGAGGTGAGAGTAGAGTCCGGGGGTGGAGTCCGTGCGACAGCTCAGGTCTTCTTCCCAGCCAAACCGGCGATCGTCCAATCGCTGTTGACCGACTATCCTCATTGGCCCGAGCTCTTTGAAGTTCGTCTACGGGTGGCCGACTTACAGATCCATGAGGGGATCGCGACGGTCGATCTTCGCATTGATCACCCGTTGATGCCGGGAGAGCGCAAGTTAGTCACGGAATCAAGGATTTTATCGAGCGGTGGGCTTGTGACTGACCTAACGGGGGGCGACTTCAAGCGCTATCATCGAGTATGGAAACTACAGCCGATCGGAGATGGGAGCCAGACGCGTGCTGATTTCGAGTTGGCGGTTGAAATCGCATCTATGGTGCCGGATTGGCTCGTGGCAATCGCCATGCGGCAAGAACTGGAAACGCACTTCCGTATCGTCAAACAGAAGGCGTCGGAACAGGCGAAGCGTTGACGCACATGAGACGCATTCCGGGAGAGAAAAACGTTGGGGCATCGGTGCTATCAGGTCTCTATGTCATCCTCGATCCATCGGTTCGTCCTGATCGTCCGCTGGTCGATGTTCTGCAAGTTTCAGCGACAGCCGGGGCCAAGATCTTTCAGTACCGGAACAAGACTGCGTCGATGAAGATCGCCTATGAGGAGGCGTTGTCGCTGAGGAAAGCCGCGCAAGAACTCGGTGTGCTGTTCATCGTCAACGATCGATGCGATCTGGCGCTGGCACTGGATGCGGACGGTGTGCATCTCGGACAGGGAGACCTGCCGATCGATCTCGCACGAAAAGTGATGGGACATGACAAACTGATCGGGATTTCGACGCACAACCGAGAGCAAGTGGTGGCGGCGACAGCCGGCGGGCCGGACTATCTCGGCTTTGGTCCGATTTTCACGCCAGGCTCGAAGGTGGACCATGATCCGGTCGTCGGTCTGCAGGGGCTACGAATAATCCGCCCATTGACGACGCTCCCCATCTTTGCCATCGGTGGGATTACGGTCGATCGTGTTGAAGAAGTCATTCGAGCAGGAGCCGACGGAGCGGCAGTCATCTCTGCAATTCTGAAGGCACCGGATATTTCGCAGGCCGTTACCGACTTCGTCTCGCGCTTCCCTGTACGAGCTTCACCAACTTCTTGATAGTGGCTGATCGAGCAAGATGGGTGATGGCGGGCCGGAATCGGGCCGGCAGGCCTGGTTCGTAGGGGAGTGGGCCGATCACAGCTATGCCGGATTGTTTGCGAAGGATCTTAATCGTCGATCGCTCTTGAACGCGCGCGAGGGCCGATCGGACGGGATTGGTGCGATTCAGGGCGAGCGCGACCATCCGGATCTTCTGCCGTCGAAGGGCTTCGACGGTCAGCAAGGCATGATTGATTCCGCCCAGTCCGGATCGTCCAACCACGACAACAGGAAGGCGCAACCGTTTGATCATGCTCATCACGTTGTCGCTCTGTGTGATGGGGACCTGCACGCCGCCGACTCCTTCGACCACCATGCAATCATACCGGCCGGACAGGAGGCGGTAGACTTTCTTGATGGTGTTCAGATCGATGGTCTGCCCTTCGGCCTGAGCAGCAGCAAGTGGAGCGACAGGCAATTCAAACGAATAGGGACAGATAGCTCCCAAGGTTTCTTCACTTTCTATGATGGATCCCAATCGCGCTGCATCCGACCGAGCGGCTCTTCCTGCCGAGACTCCTGTCTCGATCGGTTTCATCACACCGACCGTGAAGCCGCGTTTTTTTAGATGAAGCGCGAGCGCTGCTGTGACCAATGTCTTCCCAACGTCTGTATCGGTGCCGGTTATGAAAATGCCATACTTCATGAACAGGCTCCAATGGCTGAGGGTGGGTGGCGCTACTCCTCGTTCAAAGATGTCGACTGTCGCAGTTCCACACCTGCCTCGATACGTCCTTGAGCTGGGCCAAGTGCACGATCGTACCGATGACTTCGTCGAGGGAAGCCGGCCGGTGCAATGCGTGATCCGGCCATCCACTGCCTTCCGGGAATATTCCCTCGGTCAAGTCGGTCTTCTGCCAACCCGGCAACAGGAGATTTACTCGAATATTTTGTGGCCCCCACTCGAGCGCGGCCGTTCTGACAAGCCCGATCAGTCCGGCCTTCGATGTCGCATAGGCACTCTGGCCTTTCGCCCCGTGGAAGCCCGTGTGGGAACCGATCACAATGATGGAGCCTCCGCCGCGAGCGACCAGGGCAGGCGCCATGGCCCGCAGACAGTGAAATGTTCCTGTGAGATTCGTGGCGATGACGTTCTCCCAGATCTCCTCTGAATGGCGTACGAGTAAATCGTCCTGTCCGATTCCGGCGTTGCAGATCAGCGCTAACGGGCCGGCTGCGCAGCTGGAAAATCTGTCGACCATGCGTCGAACGGATTCCGCTTCTCGAATATCGGCGGGATAGAGATCACCGGCTCCCCCTGCGTTCACCACCTGTCGCAATGTCTCTTCTGCCGATGGTTTGTCGCGATAGTAGTGCGCGCCCACATACCACCCGGCCTTTCCGAATCCCTCACAGATGGCACGCCCGATCCCACCAGAAGCCCCGGTGACGAGCACGGCTGGTCTCGATCCAATCGGGGAGGGCATGGCGACGAATTATGCGAGGAGAAGGCTATGAAGGCAAGTGGTGGTGACGTCGGGATTTCCCTATCAAAGCCTGATTGTCGGCCTCCTCCAATAGGGACGATCTATTCAAGCCGGAAGGCATCGTGCACAGGACAAGATCCGATCCCTGGTTTTATTCTTGCGGATCTCGTTAGGCAACCTCGACAAGCGCCTTGGGGTTCTTTTGTGCAATAAGGAGCAGCGTACGCGCGGCGCCCGACGGCGCGCGACGGCCCTGTTCCCACTCCTGGAGTGTACGTACAGACACACCCAGCAGTTCTGCGAATCGGGCTTGTGACAGCCCGGTCCGTTCGCGAATAGACGCAACGGACGGAACCGTGGTGACGCGTCCGTGCACGCCACGCTTGATCTCCCGCAGACCGTGTAGGATCTCCAGCCCAATATTTCTCGTTGATTTAGGCATCGATGTCCTCCTTGATCTTGCGCAGAATGTGGAAATGAATATTTTCGTCTTCATTCTTGGCATAAATCGTTAGCATGAACAGCACGCCATCACGAACCTTGGCATAGTAAATGACCCGAATACCACCGCATTTCCCACGGCCAGATCCTGACCATCGCAACTTTCGAACTCCGCCAGATCCAGGGATCAACACACCACGTTCTGGTCGTTCAATCAACGCCTCTTGTAGCTTGGCATACTCATCGTCAGGCAGATAGTCCTCGGGCAACTGGGAGAAGAGTTTCGTCTCGATAAAGCTAAACATCGAAACATTATACGTCAATGCCGTATTGTGTCAACCGGGCAGCGGCTGTTGACTGAGAAGGCAGGAGAGGAGACAAGCAGAGCAGACGACCAGTGGCTTGCACTGTTCGACAGCGGTCGCATTATAATTTCACCAAAGTCTGATGATGCACAATACAAGACCAGACCCCAAATGCAACCCCAGTAGTGCACGCCCACATACCACCCGGCCTTTCCGAATCCCTCACAGATGGGACGCCCGATCCCACCGGAAGCCCCGGTGATGAGGACGGCTGGTCTCAAGTCAATAGGGGACGGCATGGGGGCGAATTATGCGAGGAGAAAGCTACGAAGGCAAGCAGGGGTGACGTCGGGATTGCCCTATCAAAGGCTGATCGTCAGCATCCTCCATAAAATAGGGACGATCTATTCAAGCCGAAAGGCACCAGGCACAAGACAAGATCCGATCCCCAAATGAGTGTTGTGCATGATGCTCCTCGGCCGATTCACCGGGCCGTGAGCTATTGAACGTATTGTCGGTGTGTGTACGAGGTCAGTCTGCCGTGCTATACTCCGCCTGTCCTTACGAAATGAGTGAGGTGTACCATGAAAGCGGCTGTACAGAAATCCGGCGTCCTGGTTCCCAAGCGTCTTTTGAACCGAACGTGGGCGGGTTGTCATCCTCCCACTCCGGCCTAGCTACGATCCTCTTCGCAAGCTCGGCCGTCACCCGGTGCGGTGCGGCGTGCGAAACGGCGCGGCCGACCATGATGCCTACCTCTACGACACCCCGTGAAACCTCTGTTTCTGGATACCGGCTTTCTCATCGCGTTGGAAGCCAAAGACGACCAGCATCACAGCGCCGCACAAGCTTATTGGCGTGCACACCGTCCCCAGTTGGTGACGACGGCATTCATTCTCGTGGAAACCGTCACGTTCTTTAATCGTCGTCACCGTCACGCCAAAGCCGTTGAAATCGGCACCTACCTCCAAACGAGTCCATCCGTCGAGTTCGTCACCATCAACGATGAGCTGTTTCACGTCGGGTGGGAGTTGTTTCAACGATACTCGGATAAGCGGTTTTCACTCACTGATTGCCTTTCGTTTGC
>PHGD01000012.1 GCA_011090425.1 Nitrospira sp. LK70
TGGCTTCCGATTTCCCGACCCAGATCGGTAACATTTCCGATTGATCATCGTCTCGGAGTATGACGATGTACGCATTGTTGTAGGGGTCAAACATGAGCCCCTTGACCTGCATCTGCGTGATCATCTTCGAACCGAATCCTCTCTCTTTTCCTCATTAACGTAATGGGAATTGCAGAGCATGACACTCTTAGCACTTTCGGATTTCCGATGTCAACGAACTCTGCGACAATCCAAGGGAAAACTTGAAGCTCACTGGCTACAACGCTTCCGGAAGAAACGCGCGATCAGCTGGTCGGCGGACGATAGTTTTCGGAAACCTTCGACGCATCGACCTGTTCCCCTAGCCTCAAGAATGCTTTCATCTGCTTGCGAACGAGTTCACGTCCGCTCTCATCGCCGAGATTGACCTGATATTCATTGATGACCATCACCCGCATGCCTTCCCACTTTTTCCAGCAGTCGAGGCAGACCTTGCTCTTGACCTCCGACTCAAGCTTGCCGAGAAACAAGGGAGCCGTGATCGCTTCTCCCGTTTGCCCGCATGTCACACACGAAACCTCTGCCATATCTGCGCACTCCTTTTTCGTGCCACGTAAGGTTAAATCGTCAAGGCTGAGATCCAGCTTCCCTCGTATGGACCGGCATTCTAACAGAGATGTTCCGATGAAGAAAAGGCCAAGACTTCCGCCAAACAGGTGGAGCCATCTCCGTATAATTCTTAAACAGACGGCGGATCATAGGTCGGCGGAAGCCGCATGGCCTTGTCAACTTGTGATTCCCCGCAGCAAGCTACGGGGAATCACAAGTTCAAGGGTTGCGACGCCTGTCGGAGTCTTCGCAGCCTCAAAGGGAGCAGGCCTTCTCCTCAGATGCCGTTCAAGATCCACTTCTTGGAAAAGTTATTTTTGGACAAGAGTGGCTTGAAACTCTTTTCAAGACGACACTACCAGGAATGAACGGAGCGAGCTTGTCGGCAGGGCGTGCGCCTCAATGAGGACTCCGACGTTGGTAGCCCAACCAACCAGGTTCCTGAATTCATGCCGGCCAGATCGTGTGTGTGGCGGCGCCATCAGGTATAGTGTTTGTGAGAGCAACGGGGCGAAGGCGCCCTGGATTCTATTATATAGTGTACGGAAGGGCGATCTGTTCACAGGAACAGGGAGTTGTGATGAGTGAATCCAAAGGCGGAACTGTCAAGGACTTTATGCATCGCAACCTGGAGATGGTTCCACAAGAGACGACAGTCGTGCTGGCGGCTGAACGGATGGGTGCTCGGCGTATCGGCTGCTTGCTGGTGGAGTCCGGCGATTCCGAACGAGGACCGATAGGGATTGTGACGGAGACGGATTTGGTGCGGAAAGTGCTTGCGAAGGGAGTGGATCAAGCGGTCACGGTGGTGGATCGTGTGATGAGCCGCCCACCGTTGACGATCGCCGCAGAAGGCTCCATGTTGGATGCCAGCCATGTGATGGAAGGCAACCAGGTCCGTCACCTCTGCGTGGCGGAAGGAGAGGAGATCGTCGGGGTTATTTCAGTACGGGATTTGGTGCGATCGTTTGTGGATGCGGAGAGCGGCCCTGTCATCGAACTCGATGGGGTGTACCGGCCGCTTGGCGTCCTGATGGCGGCCCCGGCCGCTACGATCGGGAGGGAAGAGTCCATTTTTGCGGCCGCTGTGCAAATGAGCGAGAGACGCATCGGGTCATTGTTGACGATTGAGGACGGCGAGCTCGTCGGCGTCGTGACCGAGAGCGACCTGGTCCGAAAAGGGCTCGCCTCCAACCAAGATGCAAGCAAGACCCGTGTCAGCGCCGTGATGAGCGCCCCTCTGCTGAGCATTGATGTCAATCGTACGATTCGCGACGCCAGTCAAATCATGACCGAACAGGGTGTGCGTCACTTAGCCGTCAGTGAGAACGGCAAGATCGTCGGTATGCTCTCCATACGGGACTTAGTGAAAATGGTGTCGGTCCGGGACCGGCCTCGGTTTTTCGGCTATACGTAGGGCGAGAGCCAGGAAGGAAGAACGGCGTCATCTTACGTTTTTGCGGAGGGAAGGTCCATGGTGAGGCAAGACGGTAGGGACGCACAGGGGTGAGTGTGGCTGGACATTGTTCGGCAATCAGGAGATGGTTCCTGGCACATTCTTCTCCGAAATGTTCTTGTCCGACTACCGCGGGGGAGAGTCGGGGAAAACTCATGACCACTTCTTGGGAGGTCCCCACATTTTGACCAGGGCCTTCATGGTCGTCGATAAAAATGAACGCCATTCATCATCTCCAAATCATCCTTGAGCTCACCCAACAGTCGGACATGGAAGAAGCCTTCAGGTCCATCCGTCGCGTGGAGACGGAAAGCTAAGGTGAAACAGGTTAAGATAGAAACTAAGGGTAATGGTAATGTTATGCCTGGATCAGGAGCTTCCATTTTCTCCTGAACCTCAACCTTAGCCTCAGATCCTCGGAGCACTCATGTCACACTACGACTTACTCGTCATCGGCACGGGACCGGCCGGCCAAAAGGCCGCAGTGCAGGCGGCCAAAATCGGCAAGAAGGTGGGTTTGATCGAGAAGAAGGAAGTCGTCGGAGGCGTCTGCATCAACACCGGCACGATTCCGAGTAAAGCCCTGCGCGAAGCCGTGCTCTATTTTTCCGGAATTCCACAGCGCAGCATCTATGGTACCCCGTACCGATTCAAGGAAACGGTTAGGATCGAAGAACTCGTCCGCCATGTCAACTACGTCATTACGAGCGAGATCCAGATCGTGCACGATCAGATGGCCCGGAATCGCGTCGATATGATTTTCGGATCGGCCAGTTTTCTCGATCCACACCGTCTCCGCGTCCAACACCGGAGCGGCCCGAGCGAACATACGGCGGATTTCATCGTCATCGCCGTCGGCACAGAGCCAAGCCGCCCGTCCGACATCCCATTCGACGACACCTCCATCATCGACACAGACGGGCTCCTGACCTTCAAACATCTTCCCTCTTCGATCGTGATCGTCGGAGGTGGAGTCATTGGCACAGAGTACGCCTCCATGCTCGCGGCGCTGGGAATTCCCACCACCCTCATCGACAAAGCTCCTCGTCTGTTGGAGTTTGCCGATGCTGAGATCATCGACAGGCTCCAACGACAGATGAAAGACGTCGGTGTCACCCTGTATCACAATGAAGAAGTCCTCGCGATCAAGAAGGAGCCTGATAATACCATCCACGTCGAGTTGCAACACTCCGAGCCGATCCAAACATCCACGCTCATGTATGCGATCGGCCGGGTCGGCGCGACAAAGGGGCTCAACCTAGAAGCGGCGGGATTGAAACCAGACAATCGGGGTCGCCTGAGAGTGAACGAACACTTTCAGACCGCAGTTCCGCATATCTATGGGGCCGGCGACGTCATCGGCTTTCCGGCCCTGGCCTCGACTTCAATGCAGCAAGGCCGTCATGCCTCCTGCAATGCCTTCGGCCATCCCGATCAGACCGACAATTCGTTGTTGCCCTATGGCATCTATTCCATTCCTCAAATCTCCATGGTGGGGCGGAACGAGGAAGAACTCACTCGGGCTGGGGTTCCCTATGCGGTGGGCGTCTCTCGCTATAAAGAAATCGCCCGTGGGCTGCTGATGGGCGACGAAACCGGCATGCTCAAGCTCTTGTTTCATCGGCAGACCTATGAATTGCTCGGCGTCCACATCATCGGAGAAGGGGCTACGGAGCTGATCCACATCGGTCAGGCCATCATGGCTCATCGTGGTCGAATCCACTATTTCATCGACACGGTCTTCAATTACCCGACTTTGGCAGAATGTTACAAAGTCGCCGCGCTGGACGGCATCAATCGCTTACCGCATCCCTGGGCTCCAGACCGGTAAGAAGCAGACTTGTCTTCGCATTGGGATGGTGCCGAGAGGTAGCAGAAGTCTCTCGTGCAGAGTCTCTCAAATAGCTGTACGGTAAGCGCCTGTTTGGCCTGGTGAATCTTGCGGAGGATCTCCTCCTCGTTTCGATCAACTCAAGTTCCTGGTTCACTCACATCCTGTCGACCTTCGAGCCTGGATCGGCAAATGGCAAATAGGTCGGGAGCCTGTGTGCTGCGAACGCAACTATCGCGATCGCGATGGGGGCGGTGCTTTACCCATGATGAGGGAAGGTCCCTCGAAGTCGGCGTGCGGGCGCAGATTTCAAGCCGTGGCAACCGGTGGCGATCAAGAGTCGTCGTCGTGAGCGTTGCAGGACAAGACGGAGCAGGACTCCGTCACGTACGAATCACGAACGCAAGTGAACTGCCAGAGGACCTGTTGAAAGAACGAACTCGACGTCGAGTGAAAATGTGAGGTCGGATACCTTTGTATGATCCTATTGGAACGCTAGGGGGTCTACGTGAGGATGACGATCATCAATTAGGTATGAACAAGTCGTCATTCGGCATTTTCAAGCTGTCCTCCACGCACCAAGGACGATGGTCCAGTCTATAACTTATACATGACATCGGTCCGAAGTACATATTTCTCTCCACTCTGCACAACAGACCCTTCGTGCCAGATGGAGTGGAGGAAGACCAACGCCGCCCCTGTCCTCGGCTTCACCGTCAAATAGGGACATCGTTGAGCGGCCTGGTCGATGTCTGCGAAGAATCGTGTTTCTCCGCCCGTCATGTTGTCGTTCAGATAAATCAAGAACGTCACCTCGCTCTGCTCGTAGCTTTTCAGAGACAGGTACGATCCGTCCCGATGAGGTTGGAAGGTTTGTCCGGGACGATAGCGGTAGAACCGCCAACGTTCGTTGAACCGAGCTGGGCGTCGATGTTCGACGACCTGAGGAAGCCATGGGAGGGCCCGGTGAAACAATTTGTCTGCCAAGGGCTTGTCGTCGAGTAAGACGCGCTCATTGTTTCTGATTCCCTCAGCCACTGCACCTCCGACCGTGCCAGTCTCGTAGGTGAGATTTTCGCTCCGACGGATCAGCGCCGCACACTCATCGCTCGACAGAAAGTCGTGCAGGACAAACACCCTATCGGAATCCAACTCTTCCTTAGTCATGACCGGTTCCAGTGATCTGCGCAACGAAGGCGGCGTGGCAGCCGCCGCTCACAACCGTACCGCAGATTGTCGAATCGTCAAATGGGCTCCCGTCGTCCTGGCTAGGGGGAAACATAGTCGCGCACGTATTCATTCTTCATCCACCGCTCCAAATGGACGGGCAGGAGCATGTCACGCACAGAGCCATTTCATTCCTGTCAGAAATCTGTTTCCGATAACATGCAGTGGGCACGAGACAGTTGCCGATTGACCCTGTGGCGGCAGCATGTTAGAAACACTGCCACTGTGCCCGTATAGTGGATGTGCCCGGATGGCGGAACTGGCAGACGCGCCGGACTCAAAATCCGGTTCTGGCGACAGAGTGGGAGTTCGACCCTCCCTCCGGGCACCAGATGAGCGTTGAGCAGATTGATTACTGGTCGAACAATACCAACGTGTCTTGATGAGCGGTGTCGATTTGTGAGCGTCCCGCTCGGTGATTCGGCTACCCACTTGACAGCGCCGCGTGATTAGCCTACGTTCTCCTATATTTCTCAATGGTGTACGTATTGATTTCTTCCTGCTTGATGAGAAGCAATGGAACGCTCAATAATAACGATCGATCGATTTCTTTCTCTGGGACTATCCGTCTCGTCCACCTACTTTTTAAGGAGGCAGCACATGCGTAAAGCGTTGGCACTAGGGGCCGCACTGCTTTGTGTCGGCTCTATGAATATTGCAGTGGCTCAAGAGCGACTACAGCAATCTTCTGGCGGGTCCGCAATGGGTGTGGGGACCGGGGTTGGCGATGTGTCCGGAAGTGCCAATCGGGTCCAGACCTTTGATCGCAGTGCATTCCTTGATCGCCTCTCTCTTCCTGAGACAATTTATGGCCGTGTCCTGGCGATAGATTTTCCGGCGGGCAAGATGCTTCTGGAAACGGGGGGAAGCTCTCATGACGAAGGTCGTGCGGGAACCGGAGCGATGAGCTCGTTGACTGTCTACTTCGACGAAAGAACCAACTTGGATCAGTTTAAGGCGTTGAACAACGGCGATGATATTGCTCTCCAAGTGGTTGAAGCGACTTCGCCCAATCAACCGTACGGCATAGGCCGCAAAATTGTTCGCGAGGTGTACTTGCTGCGAGGCAACGAGAAACTCGCTGGATTTGGCGGCCTAGGGCAGCGACCGAATCCGTCGAACGAGCGGGCTATCGAGACAGCCAGTACCACCACGACAGGTGGAGTGGCGGGATCTGTGTTGCCTGGCAAGATTACCGGAACCGTGGACACCACCATCGGCGAGTACACTGGTGCCGCTCCTTGTTGGAATTGCGAACCTCAGCCTGGTTGGGGCTATCAAACTGTGGCTCCGGAGACGAAGATGCCGAACAAATCGGATTACGGAACCGACGCGTCTAAGCCGAATCTGGTAAAGGGATTCAATTAAGACAGTCCGGAGTGCTGGTTTTTGAAGGGGGGCAGCTTGTGCTGCCCCTTTTCATTGGGCTGGGGCTCTGCTTGCTCAATTCCAATGATCCTTGATAGTCTCACGATGCCGTCGGATGGTTCTTCCCTCAATCGTCAGGATGAACGAGCATCAGAATGAACGAATATCAGAAGGCGGTGGGTGTGCCGACGTCAGAGCTTGACCTTCGTGGGGTCATTTGTCCCTACAACTTCGTGAAGACCAAACTCAAGCTTGAAACGATGAAGGAAGGTGAAGTGCTGTCGGTCTTGTTGGATGACGGCGACCCTATCCGGAACGTGCCGCGCAGTGTCGAGAATGAAGGACATACGGTATTAACACAGGAACGAGTTGACCAAGCCTACAGGGTTTTAATTCGCCGAGAGGAGAGCGACTAGACGCTCCTTGGTTTTGTGTCCCGCCCGCCTCGGTTTTTTCCCGCAAGAACAATCGTGATCTGTTCACCCTGCATGTTGGGCAGGCTTCGGCTTACTTGAAGTGATGTCCCGCGAATAATATGTTCGCTGGACATTGTCAGGTCACAAGCCAAGACGACAAAGCGTCGGGGCGCGATGTTCACAAGGAAGTGAACCGCACGCATAAGTGAGTTCACAGTGCAAAACGCCACCGTGGGAACTTCCCTCTTCAACGCATCGATCAGGCAGCGGACGAGATGGGGGGCCTTGCTCGGCAGATATCCAAGAAGATAGAACGACTCGCATGGCAAGCCTGCGGCGGTGAGGGCCGCAATCGCTACGGAAGGACCCGGTATGGGGATCACAGGGATTCCATGTGCATGCGCTGCGACCACGAGGAGATGGCCTGGATCGACCACAAGAGGAGACCCGCAATCAGAGACAAGCGCGACATCAATACCCCGCTGTAACCGCTGCACAAGAACCGCCGCCTTCTCCTTCAGATTCCGGGGACCGTAACTAGTCACCATCGCTTGAATACGGTGATGCGCGAGGAGTTGTTGCGTTGCCTTCGGATCTTCCGAAGCGATGAGATCTACTTTCCTCAGGACCTGAATGGCACGCACGGTCACATCGTCAGGATGTCCGATTGAGACGGCCACCACATAGAGTGTTCCTCTACGATCGGGAGGACTGCCGGAAGTCCTTGAAGCTCCTGCGTTTTGTTGACTCCATTTGGTCGGCATCGATATAATTTCAAACTTATCTTGTTGACGTTCGATCAGTAATCACCTCAGGGGCGTTCCCGATGGCAGCAGTCTGTTTCATGATCACGCTGGTCCTCTACATCGTGGCCACGGTGTCGTTCCTGTCCTATTCGCTGCGGCGCTCTGAAGCCCTATCAAACGTGTCGCTGGGTATGACGGCGGCCGGCTTTGTCTCACATACCGTTGCCCTCGTCCTGCGGATAGCGGGTGCCTCATCATCGGCGCCGCCCAGCTTTTCCGATGCCCTTTCTTTTTTCTCGTGGATGATCATCCTGGTGTTTTTAGTCGTCGAGTTCCGACATCGAATTCATGTGCTTGGGTCCTTCATGGTGCCTCTAGCCTTGGTCTCGTTGATTTCTGCCGCAGCTCTTCCAGAGACGGTACCTACCCTCCAGCCGGTGTTCAAGACCTTATGGTTTCATGTCACGCTCAGCATGCTGGGTGCCGTGGGATTTACGGTCGCGTTTGTCGCGGGTGTGATGTACCTGATCCAAGATCGGCTCCTCAAGTCGAAACAGTTTAATGTTCTCTACAATAAGCTCCCTGCGCTCGACTTTCTCGATCACCTTAATCAACAATCCATCGTGTTAGGGTTTCCGTTGCTTACGCTGGGAATCGTGACGGGAGCCATCTCGGCGCAATTTGCACGCGGATCGTATGTGAGTTGGAATCCCGAGCAGACCTGGGCGCTGGTCACGTGGCTCTTCTATTTCATTGTGTTGCTCGGAAGGCTGACCATCGGGTGGAGAGCCAAACGCGCGGCCTATCTCACGGTCATCGGATTTGCTTGCGTGATCCTCACGCTGGTCGGGGTCGTCCTTAAAGGACATAGTGCGTTGTCGTAAAATGCGTCTGAGAGTCCTATGCATCTGATCGTCGTAGGGTTAAGTCACAAGACGGCTCCCGTCGAGATCCGTGAGCGGGTGGCTGTTCCCGAAAGCCGACTCGGCGAAGCCCTCACCCGCCTATGTTCTTATCCCGGTGTCAAGGAAGGCATACTCCTCTCGACCTGTAATCGAGTCGAAGTGTACTCAGTTGTCGACAACATTGAAGCCGGATATGGTCGAATCCAAGAATTTCTAGCCGACACGCATCTGTCGTTGTCTTCCGAACAGTTGACCCCGCATCTCTACTGGCATACGGGGGATCGAGCGATCGGTCACCTGTTCAGAGTCGCAGCCAGCCTCGATTCAATGATTATCGGAGAATCTCAAATCCTGGGACAGCTGAAAGATGCGTTTGAAGTCGCGCTGGCCTATAAGACGACCGGCGTCATCATGAACAAGGTCGTTAAGAAGGCGATCTCAGTAGCCAAGCGTGTGCGGACCGAAACGAAAATTTCTGAAATGGCGGTGTCGGTCAGCTATGCGGCCGTTGAGCTGGCCAAGAAGATTTTTTCGAATCTGCACGAGAAGACGGTGCTGTTGGTTGGTGCCGGGGAAATGGCGAAGCTGGCCGCACGCCATTTGATCGCGCAGGGTGTGGGGCATGTGCGTATCACGACAAGGACTCCCCAGCATGCGGTTGATCTCGCCGCCAAGTTCGGCGGTACGGCGGTCCCATTCGATCAGTTCAAGGATGATATGGCCTCAGCGGATATTGTTCTCGTCTCGACGGGCGCGGCACATTATCTGGTCGGGGCAGAGGATGTGCGTCGTGCGGTCGAAGAACGCATGAATCGACCGATGTTCTTGATCGATATTTCGGTTCCCCGAAACATCGATCCGGCTGTTCGGCATGTCGACAATGCGTTTCTCTTCGACATCGACGATCTGAAACACCGAGTCGAACAGAACCGAGCCGAGCGAGTGCAGGAGTCGGAGAAGGCCGAGAGGATGGTTGTGGAAGAAGTGGCCACCCTGCTGGACTGGATGAAATCCCTGGAGGTCACGCCGACGATCGTTGCGCTCAGGAACCGCGTCGATGATATGAAGCGGGCGGAGGTCGACAAGGTGCTCGCGCGACTGCCGCATCTGTCTCCTCAGGAGCGCGAACTGGTTGAAGGCCTCGCCTCTTCGATCGTGAATAAATTGATTCATCGCACGATGGTCACCCTCAAGGCCGAAGTCAACTCTTCGAGCGGTCCTGCGTTCGTCGAAGCGGCGCGTCGGTTTTTTTCTCTCGACCTGCAATCTCCGTCTGTTCAACAGATTGCGACCTACAGGCAGGCGACGCAGTACCAGGCCGAAAGCTCTGCAGAGTCGGGCGCCGAGGATCCAGTTCCGGAAACGTCAATCCATAAACGAACCCGCTGATCGGCGGGCTACGAAAAGAGTCTCAACGTGTCGATACAGAACGGCAGGCGTTCAACCTTGGTTCTTGGGACGAGAGGGAGCAAATTGGCGCTTTGTCAAAGTGAATGGTTCCAATCCAAGGTTCAGGAGGTCGCGCCGGAGGTCCGGGTTTTGCTCAAGAAGATTCAGACCTCCGGCGACAAGATCATCGACGTGCCATTGGCAAAAATCGGAGGGAAAGGTTTATTCGTCAAAGAAATTGAGGACGCGTTGCTCGCCGGTGAGATCGATTTCGCCGTTCACAGCATGAAGGATGTTCCGGCGCAATTGCCCGAAGGGCTTGAAATTCTCTGTATTCCTCAGCGCGAGGATGTCCGTGATGCCTTAATCAGTCGCGAAGGGTATTCGTTTCAGGATCTTCCATTCGGAGCCACCATCGGGACCGCAAGCCTTCGACGCCAAGCTCAACTGTTGCAGGCCAGACCAGATCTGAAGATCGCGGTGCTGCGCGGCAACCTGGATACCCGGCTGAGAAAGCTCAAAGAGGGACAGTTCGATGCCATTGTCTTGGCAGCTGCGGGCCTACATCGGTTGGGATGGTCACAGACCATCACGGAATATCTGCCTCCCATCCTCAGTCTGCCCGCGATCGGACAGGGAGCCCTTGGAATCGAAGGTCGGACCAACGATGCATTCGTGCATTCCGTCTTATCCCGACTCAATCATCACCCCACCCATACGACTGTGACGGCAGAACGAGCTTTTTTGCATCGTCTAGAGGGGGGTTGTCAGGTGCCCATTGCAGCCCATGCAACTCTATTCGGCGAGGAGCTTGTATTGGAGGGTCTTGTCGCCGCAGTCGATGGGAAGACCGTTATTCGCGATCGAATGGAGGGGACACATCAGCAGGCTCACGCTCTGGGTGTTCAGTTGGCTGAACGACTGCTGACGCGGGGCGGGGACAAAATTCTTCGGGAGATTTACGGATCAGCATGAACCTGGCACGACAAGAGAAGGGGAAGGTCTATTTGGTCGGAGCCGGTCCCGGAGATCCTGGGCTCTTGACTCTTCGAGGAAAGGAGTGTCTTGAGCAGGCTGACGTGGTGCTCTACGATTATCTGGCGAACGCCGCCCTCCTTACGCATGCCCAGGACCGAGCGGAACGAGTCTATGTCGGACGCAGGGGCAGAGGAAAATACCCCGAACAGGAGGCCATCAACCGTCTGCTGATTGAGCGAGCAAATGCGGGCAACGTGGTCGTGCGGTTGAAGGGAGGCGATCCGTTTGTCTTTGGGCGAGGAGGAGAAGAAGCGGAAGTGCTGGCGGAGGCTGGGATCGAGTTTGAGGTGGTTCCCGGGGTGACTGCCGCAGTGGCGGTGCCTGCCTACGCCGGGATTCCGGTGACACATCGAACGTTGGCGTCTACGCTAACGATTGTCACCGGGCATGAGGATCCGGAGAAGCCCTCCACGGCCTTGGATTGGTCAAGGCTTGCGATGAGCCAGGGCACGATCGTCTTTCTCATGGGTATGAAAAACCTCCCAACGATCTCGACTCGTTTGATCGAAGAAGGGTTGGCCCCGACGACACCAGTGGCCATTACCCGGTGGGGGACAAGGGTTTCCCAGCAAACCGTTGTCGGTACGTTGGCCGATATCGTTCAAAAGACCGGAGCGCTGAAAATGGAGCCGCCGACCGTCATTGTCGTGGGAGAGGTTGTTCGACTCAGGCCGAAACTCAACTGGTTCGAGCGGCGCCCGCTCTTTGGGAAACGGGTGCTCATGACGCGAGCGCAAGAACAGGCCGGCGAATTAGCCGTTCGATTGACAGGGTATGGAGCTGAACCGGTGGAGGCTCCGACGATCAGGATCGTTCCTCCTCTCGACTGGGAGCCTGTCGATCATGCGATCTCCAAGATCGGGTCTTACGGCTGGATTATTTTTACCAGCGTCAACGGCGTGAGCCGTTTCATGACCAGGCTGTTCGCTCGTGGGCTCGATTCACGATGCTTGGCTGGACGGCAGCTGTGCTGCATCGGGCCTCGCACGGCTCAGGAGCTGGAAAAGTTTGGTGTCAGAGCCGATCTGGTTCCGTCGGATTATCAAGCGGAAGGAGTGTTAGCTGCACTGAATCGGCGAGATCTAGAACAGACCCGCATCCTAATCCCTCGGGCGGAAGTGGCGAGAGAGCTCTTGCCGGACGAACTTCGTGCCGCCGGGGCGCATGTCGACGTCATCCCCGTGTACCGAACGCTCACACCGGAACAAGATCACAGGGGGTGGCGGCAGGAGCTGATGGATCATCGGATTCATGTCGTCACGTTTACCAGTTCTTCCACGGTCCACAACTTTGTCGCGATCCTCGGCGGTGCGGAAGCGGTGAAGCCGCTCTTGCAATCCGTGCTGATCGCTTGCATCGGACCCATCACGGCCAAGACGGCAGTGGAATATGGTTTGACGGTTTCGATCATGCCGAGCGAGAATACGATTCCCGCACTGGTGGACGAGATCGCCCACCATTATGATGGAAGCCGTGCGCAGGTGACGACGGGAGCGCTGGAGTGACGAATACGCGCAAGATGTATGATGGGTTTTTACAAGGAGGGAGGGTGAGATGGTCCCTGTAAAGTCGTTCATGATTCCCCGAGAAAAGTTCGTGACGGTGCCTCGTGACACAGATGCTCAGACCGCCGCCCGCATCATGCGGGACCGCGAGATCGGTAGTTTGTTCGTGACCAACGATCGCGAAATTATCGGCATTATCACGGATACGGATATGGTACGCCGAGTGGTTGCGGCTGGGACGGCTGCAACTCAGACGACGGTCGAACAAATCATGTCGGCGCCGATCATGACCATTGAAGAGAGCAAGACGTTGCTCGATGCCAACGATTTGATGGCGCAATCCCACCTCCGCCATCTCGGGGTCACGCGCGAGGGGAAGCTGGTCGGGGTGATTTCCGTTCGCGACCTTGTCGTGTTCTTGACGAACCTTCCAAGAAAGTAAGACGAGGTATGGGGTTTCCGATCCAGCGGCTTCGACGACTGAGACAGCATGAATCGTTGCGTCGGATGGTACGTGAAACGATTCTGTCCCCGTCGGATTTTATCTACCCGCTGTTTGTGGTCGAGGGACAGGATCGCCGTGAAGAGATTGCTTCGATGCCGGGCCAATGTCGGCTGTCCGTCGATCGGCTGGTCAAGGAGGCGGGAGAGATTCAGGCCTTAGGGATTCCGGCCATCATGCTATTTGGGATACCGACGCATAAGGACGAGCGTGGCAGCTCAGGGTGGGATCCGAACGGTATTGTGCAGCGGGCGATCAGGGCCGTCAAACAATACGTACCGGGCTTGCTTGTAATCACGGATGTTTGTATCGACGAATATACCAGTCACGGACATTGCGGACTCGTCAAGGATGGAAAAGTTCTTAACGATGAGACGCTCGAATGCCTCACGGTGATGGCACGGTCTCATGCTGAGGCCGGCACCGATATGGTCGCGCCGTCGGATATGATGGATGGTCGTGTCGCTGCGATCAGGCGCGAATTAGATCGCGCCGGGTTCTCTGATCTGCCGATCCTGGCCTATGCGGCCAAATTCGCCTCCTGTTTCTATGCGCCTTTTCGCGATGCGGCCTTTTCCAGCCCTCAATTCGGTGACCGACAGTCCTATCAGATGGATCCGGCTAATGCGCGCGAAGCGCTGCGCGAGATCGAGCTCGATATCGACGAAGGTGCTGATATCGTGATGGTCAAGCCGGCACTGCCTTACCTGGACATCATTGCGAGGGCCCGTGCGCATACGCTTCTCCCCTTGGCGGCGTATCAGGTGAGCGGCGAGTACAGCATGATTAAGGCGGCAGCGAGGGCAGGGTGGCTCGATGAATCACGTGCCGTGATGGAATCGTTGTTGGCGATCAAACGGGCTGGAGCCGATCTGATCCTGTCGTACTTTGCGAAAGACGTCGCCAAGCTGCTTCATTGATCGACGATGAGAGTGACCGGCGGATATTCGGACGAGCTCGTACGGCCGTATCCGGTGGGAACCATCGGGAATTTCGATGGCCATCATCTCGGTCACCATGCGCTCTTGAAACAGGTGGTCGAGACGGCGCGCCGAACCTCTGGAACGGCTGTCGTCTTGACGTTCGACCCTCACCCGGTGAAAATCCTTGCGCCTCACGTTGACCTGCGGTTCTTGACGAGCTTGGAAGAAAAACATGCCCGTTTCGAACAAGCCGGAATCGACGAAGTGGTTTCTCTGGGGTTTACCCAAGCATTTGCCGCACTCTCTGCGGAGATGTTCGCCGAGCAGGTCCTCTTCAAAGGGCTCGGACTAAAAGAGATTTTCGTCGGGCAACATTTTGCCTTTGGGCACAAGCGAGAGGGACGGATCGGCGATTTGATCACGCTCGGCAAACGATTCGGCTTTATCGTCCATCCGATTCCTCCCGTGGTGATCGACGGAGGAGTGGTCAGCTCGACCAGAATCAGACAGCTCATCGTCGCGGGGCATGTCGATCAAGCGGCTGTCTTGTTGGGACGATGCTATGCCCTGAGCGGAGTCGTATCTTCCGGAGAGGGGAGAGGACGAACATTAGGATGTCCTACCGCGAATCTTCGGTTACCGCCAGACCGCGTGATTCCTGGCGACGGAATTTATGCCTCTGTCGCAATTCTGGACCAGGAACGACATGATTCCGTCGCCTATATCGGTACTCGACCGACCTTTGATGGTGGTGAGCGGGGATTGGAAGTATCGATTCTGGATGGAATCCACGAGCTGTATGGGCGAACGCTCACGGTTGAGTTTATCGGTCGTATCCGAGGCGACGCACAGTTTGAGAGCGGAGAAGTTCTGAGTCGGCAAATCACGGCCGACATGGATGCTGCGAGGGAGATGCTACGTCGATATCATAAAACAATCGGAGGACGCTGAGTCTTTGGAACCGGCCGTAAACAGCTCTCTCAATAAGATGGCCTGGCCTCCGCTGTTGCATCGGGTTGTTCGAACTGTTCGGTCCAGGAGCCTCTTTCTCTGTGGACAGCATATATTGGTCGCCGTCTCGGGTGGGCCCGATTCCGTCGCACTGCTATCGATTCTGCATCGTCTCCGGTCGAGTTGGAAACTGACGCTATCGGCCGTTCATTGCAACTACGGACTGCGGGGAGATGAGTCCGAAGGGGACCAACAATTTGTGGAGGCCTTTTGCCGAGAGCTCGGAGTGCCTCTCCATGTTCGACGGGTTGGATTGCATGTCGATAGGCGCAAAGCCTCGCTGCAGGCTGAAGCCCGTGACCTCCGCTATCGTGTGATGCAGGAGGTTGCCGAGAAGTGCGGAGCCGATCGTATCGCCGTAGGCCATACGACGGACGATCAGGCGGAAACGGTCTTGCTGTGGATGCTCCGTGGTGCGGGACTGACGGGTCTTTCCGGCATGCCGGCATTCCGCGATAACAAGGTTATTCGGCCTCTCTATGACACCAAGCGGCAAGAAATCCTGACGTATCTTCGCACGGCAGGATTGGCGTTTCGCGAGGACTCCAGCAATTTCCAGCCGCGTTATTTGCGAAATCGAGTCAGGAGCGAGATCATCCCAATCCTGAATCGACTGGTCCCGTCGAGCGTTGATGCGCTCTGCAGGCTCGCGGATAGCTGCCGAGAAGACGATCACTATCTGGATCAGCGGGTCGCCATTCTCTCCTCTTCCGCGGTAGAACGGGGATCGACCGGGGACTGGTCGATCGATCGCATGTTTTTTCTCGATCTTCCGCACGCACTCCAACGGCGTTGCATCCGAAATCTTTTTCGGCAGCATGACGACCAATTGCACTCACCCAGTATCCGAACGGTTGATCGCATCATTCGTTTGGCCTCCAAGCGAGGATCTGGTTCGAGTCTCGATGTGAAGGGAGGGCTGGTCGTTGTCGGTGGTCGCCATCTACGGTTTGTTCCGCTTCAAGCAAGGGAGAGCTCCCCTGCTGAGCCACCGTACCGCAGATGTCAGGCGCTTTTTTCTGTGCCAGGAGAGCTCATATGGTCTGGAACGAGACAACGACTTCAGGTACAACAGCAATCACGAAACCAGCTTAGCGTTGGTCCTCTTGGAAAGGATCGCATTCTAGTCGATGCGGATCGAGTGTCTCAGCCACTGATGGTACGGAACTGGTTGCCGGGAGATCGATTTCATCCCTCCGGTATGGGAGGGCATTCGAAGAAGCTGCAGGATTTTTTTACAGATATGAAGATCCCGATTGCGGCCCGGTCGCTGATTCCCCTGGTCGTGGCGCCCGAGGGAATCCTGTGGGTCGTTGGTTATCGGCAGGATGGTCGCTGGGCACCCACTGCCGCAACGGAACGCTGTTTGCTGTTCATTTCTGATAATTTACCTTTGAGGGAAGGGACTGAGTGAAATGGAACGGATATTCGGACGCCCGATCGTTACCCAGGAGCAAATGCGGAGCCGCATCCGCGATCTGGGAAGACAGATCAGCGCCGACTATGCCGGGAAAGACCTCGTGCTTATCGGGGTACTCAAGGGAGCCTATGCATTTTTTGCCGATTTGGCACGAGCGATCCGAATTCCAGTGCAGGTAGATTTCATCATCGTGACGAGCTATGGAACGCAGGTGAGGACGACCGGGAAGGTCAAGCTCATGACCGAGCTGACCGAAAAGATCAAGGATAGAGACGTGTTGCTGGTTGAGGACATCGTTGATTCTGGCTTGACAGTTCAATACCTCACAAAGACGCTGGCGAAGCAGAAACCGAAAAGCATCAAGGTTTGTACCTTGCTCAGTAAGCCTGAGCGTCGCGTCGTCAACGTGCAGTTGCAGTATATCGGGTTCCGAATTCCGAACAGGTACGTAGTCGGCTACGGACTCGATTACCAACAAAAGTACCGGAACCTTCCGTATCTCGCTGTCCTCGATCATCCGAGTCAGCAAGAGGAATAAGAGTTTTCCAGCGAGCTGTTGTCAATTTGCGCAAGGCTATGTTAACATCACCACGAATTCTACATACGTTGCGTCCAACGTTGTCGCCAAGGAGAACTGGATGAATTCCCGGGTCAAGAACTTGCTTTTCTGGGTGGTGGTCGGCTTGTTCATGATTCTCCTGTTCAATCTGTTCAGTGTCCCGACTCACGCACCTGAAGAAGAAGTGATATTCAGCGATTTCATGGCCAAGCTCGATAAGGGTGATTTTGAAAAGGTCATCATTAAAGGTAATCACATCAGCGGGGTCTTAAAAGACAAGACTCGCATTCGTACCTATTCAGCGGACTATCCTGACCTTGTCAAAGTCCTTCGTGAAAAGGATGTTCAGATCGAGGTCAAACCACCGGATGAGAGTCCGTGGTATATCACCTTCCTCGTTACCTGGGGACCATTTATCCTCTTCCTTGGCCTCTGGTTTTTCCTGATGCGTCAAATGCAAATTGGCGGGAACAAGGCTCTGTCCTTTGGAAAGAGTCGAGCACGTATGCTGACGGAAGAGCGAAAAAAAGTCACGTTTTCCGACGTAGCCGGTGTCGATGAGGCGAAAGAAGAAGTCCTTGAAATCATTGAATTCCTGAAAGACCCTCGGAAGTTTCAGAAGCTTGGTGGACGCATCCCCAAGGGCGTACTCGTTGTCGGCCCTCCAGGAACAGGAAAGACTTTGCTGGCCAAGGCGATTGCAGGCGAAGCAGGGGTGCCGTTCTTCAGCATCAGTGGTTCTGATTTTGTGGAGATGTTTGTCGGCGTCGGAGCTTCACGAGTGCGGGATTTGTTTGAGCAAGGGAAGAAACATGCCCCGTGCATTATTTTCATCGATGAAATTGACGCGGTCGGTCGCTTACGGGGCGCAGGCCTCGGCGGTGGTCATGACGAACGGGAGCAAACCCTCAATCAGTTGTTAGTAGAAATGGACGGTTTCGACACAACCGAAGGAGTTATATTGGTCGCTGCGACCAATCGCCCGGATGTACTCGACCCGGCTTTGCTGAGACCTGGACGCTTTGATCGGCAGGTGGTCGTGAATCGCCCGGACCTCAAAGGCCGTTCGGAAATCTTGAAAGTCCATACGAAAAAGGTTCCTGTCGCTGCGAACGTAGAGCTGGAGAAGATCGCCAGAGGGACACCCGGGTTCTCCGGCGCAGACTTGGAAAATCTCGTGAACGAAGCGGCGCTGTGGGCAGCTCGTCAGAATAAAAAGGAAGTTGAAAACATCGACTTTGAGATGGCCAAGGATAAGGTCATGATGGGTGCCGAGCGCAAGAGCATGATTCTCACCGAGGAAGAGAAACGAGTGACGGCCTATCATGAAGCCGGCCACGCGTTGATGGCGAAGCTTCTGCCGGGAACCGATCCCGTTCACAAAGTGACAATCATTCCCAGAGGCCGGGCGCTCGGTGTAACGATGCAGCTGCCGACGGATGATCGGCACAACTATTCGAAAGAGTTTCTCTACAATACCTTGGCGATTCTTATGGGCGGACGTGTTGCCGAAGAGCTTGTATTCAAACATGTCACGACCGGAGCCGGGAACGACCTTGAACGTGCGACGGACCTTGCCCGTAAGATGGTATGCGAATGGGGTATGAGCGAGAAGTTGGGACCCCTGACCTTCGGACAGAAGGAAGATTCGGTGTTTCTCGGAAGAGACTTTGCCACTAAGCGAGACGTCAGTGATCAAGTTGCGCTTGAAATCGACTTGGAAATCAAGCGATTCGTCACAGAAAACTATGAACGTGCTAAACGTGTGCTGACCGAGCAAATGACGAGTCTGAAGGCCTTGGCGGAGGCGCTCCTTGAAAAGGAAGTGCTCGACGCACCGGAAATTGATCAGATTCTGTTGCAATCCTCCTCTCAAACTGTTCCAGCCTAAATATATTGTGCCAACGGTTCGCTGGCGTAGGAACCGTTGGCCCATAGCGCCGTGTTCATGGGTCGCATTGCGTCTGATTCCTCCATGATGACCGAATCGACAGGTTGGATCTTCCTTTCGTCGGCAGACTAGTTGGGTCGAGTGTCACCACGGGCAATAACGGTACAACCTTGGTTCTCCGCCAAAGGACGCAAGATTCATGGCAAAGGGCGTCCACTCATTATGGGCGTTGTGAACGTCACGACTGATTCCTTCTATGATGGAGGGCGATATGTCGAGCCTGAAAGAGCCATCGCCCACGGACTGGAACTTCTCGAGCAGGGGGCGGACATCATCGATGTCGGGGGAGAATCGACAAGGCCTGGAGCACGTTCCTTAAGTGAACAGGAGGAATTAGCTCACGTGATCCCGGTGGTCACAGGACTGGTACATCGTGTGTCGGTCCCGATTTCGATCGATACCACCAAGTCGCGAGTGGCAGAAGTCGCCCTGGATTGCGGAGCAGCGATCATCAATGATGTGAGTGCCTTGCGGCAGGACCCTGCCATGGCGTCGGTTATTGCCTGTTCGGATGCGGGAGTCATCCTGATGCATATGCAAGGATCTCCGCAAACGATGCAACAATCACCGCACTACTTCGATGTCGTCGGTGAAGTCGTCCAGTTTCTTGATGAGCGTCTTCAGAATGCCATCCGTGCAGGAATTGCTCGAACGAACATCATTCTTGATCCTGGCTTTGGTTTTGGCAAGTTGTTGGTCCATAATCTTAAGCTTCTTGATGGATTGTCCGCGTTAGCGGTATTGAACCGTCCAGTACTGGTCGGCTTGTCACGGAAGGCGTTTATCGGAAAAGTGGTTGGACGGCCTGTTGAACATCGAGAATGGGGGACCGCAGCGGCAGTGGCATTGGCGGTCGATCGCGGCGCTCATATCGTGCGCGTCCATGATGTCGCCATGATGATCGACGTGGTCAGGCTGGTTGCGGCGTTGAATCCGCGCTGGTCATCTTGCGGAGGGGAGCACGATGCGTAAACTATTTGGAACCGACGGCGTCCGAGGGGTCGCCAATCTTGATCCCATGACGAGTGAAATGGCGATGCAGCTGGGACGAGCCGCCGCACATATCTTTATGCGACGAGCGGGTCGCCATCAGATCGTCATCGGTAAAGATACTCGTATTTCCGGATATATGCTTGAGTCTGCCTTGATGGCAGGCATCTGCTCCATGGGGGTGGATGTACTGTTGGTCGGACCGATGCCGACACCGGCGATCGCGTTTTTGACCAGGAGCCTACGGGCGGATGCAGGCGTGGTCATTTCGGCATCGCACAATCCTTACCAAGACAACGGGATCAAATTCTTTTCGAGCGATGGATTCAAGCTTCCGGACGAGGTGGAAGCTCGTATTGAAGAATTGATCGTCTCGGAAGAAATCAGTCATCTTCGACCAACGGCAGACCTGATCGGCAAAGCCTACCGCATCGACGATGCAGAGGGACGCTATATTGAATTTGTAAAACGGTCGTTACCGAAGGATTTGGATTTTCAGGGGATCAAGCTCGTCGTCGATTGCGCGAACGGCGCGGCATATAAGGTGGCTCCGATGGTTCTCAGAGAATTGGGCGCCACGGTTGAAGTGATCGGCAATAACCCGGACGGGATGAATATCAATGCCGGTTGCGGTGCCGTCCATCCGCAACTCCTGCAAGAGTCGGTACGCCGTTACAATGCGGATCTTGGTATCGCCTTGGACGGCGATGCCGATCGGGCCGTCTTTGTCTGCGAACAAGGAACGGTCATCGATGGCGATCATGTGATGGCGGCTTTGGGCCTGGATCTTCATCGAAACGGGCTTCTAGCCAAGCAGACCTTGGTGGGAACCGTGATGAGCAACTTTGGACTGGAACTGTCGATGTCGAAGGTGGGCGTCAAGCTGGTTCGGACACCCGTCGGTGATCGGTATCTGCTCGAACGAATGTTGGCTGAAGGCTATACCTTCGGAGGCGAGCAATCGGGACACTTCATATTCCTTGATCATAACACCACCGGGGACGGCCTCATCTCGGCCCTGCAGCTGTTGTCATTGCTGAAGCGAACCAAGCAGCCATTATCCGAGCTGGCCAGGGCGATGACCGCCGTACCGCAAGTGTTGGTGAATGTGCATGTCACGAAGAAGCCGAGATTGGAATCCATTCCCGACATTGATTGCGCCATGCAAGAGAGCGAACGGCGTCTGAACGGGTGTGGGCGAATCCTCATCAGATATTCCGGGACAGAGCCGCTGTTGCGGATCATGGTGGAAGGAGAGCAGGCTACCCTGGTGAAGGAATTGGCTGAGGATCTGGCCAGGGTTGTACGAAAACATATCGGCTGAGCCTTCCCCCATCTCCCGGCACATGAGGGAAGCGCATGCTCCCATCCCTCACCGCAGTGTTTGTCCTCGGTCTTCTGTGTGGAGCGCAAATTTCCTTTTTCCCGTTCTCCATCATAGTCCTGTTGGCCGGGATTGCCGTTGGATTCAGCATTCTCGAGAGAGCCTGCTATATCGACTCACCCTCCGCACTACTGCTGTATGCCGGTCTGCTCTGCGGAGTACTGTACTGGAGTCTCGCCACTCCAACGTCGGAGTCCTCCCGGCTGTCACCGCGTCCTCATGAGACTGTTCAAGCCTCGATCGTCGGTCGGATTGTGGCTCCCGTTCAGCACAGTGTGGGACGACAGGCGATCTTAGTTCAAACAGACGACACGGATTCGGAATCGAGGCGCATACGTCTTGTGTGGCGCGACCCTGGTATCACGCTTCATCACGGTGACCGAATTTCGTTTCGGGGAAAACTCCATGGTCCACGAGGGGTGTTGAATCCGGGGGGCTTCGACTATGCTGCCTATCTGGAGCGTCAGGGCATCGACCTTCTGGCCACCGTATCCGGTGCCCAAGCGGTGACGTTGTTGGATGCAGAGCGTCCAGTCGGGTTGTGGAGCTTGTGGAACCGGATCGATCATTGGAGGGATACGATACGTGCGGCAGCCATCAAAGCATTGAATCAACCCACACGAGGGCTATTTCTCGGCATGATCATCGGTGAACGAGGCTATCTCGAACCAGAGCTCCAAGACTGGTTCATGGCGACCGGAACCGTGCATTTGCTCTCCATCTCCGGTTCACATCTCGGTCTCGTAGCCCTCGTGGTCTTTTGGTTGGTGAAAAGACTTGTGCTTTGGCTCCCGCCCACTCTCTTGTTGACGCTGTCACGAAGAGTCACGGCGTCGGAAATTGGAATTGTGCTCGCATGGCCTGCCGTCGCATTGTATGCCTTGCTTGCGGGGGCCGAGTTAGCGACCGTGCGATCGCTCGTGATGATCACACTGGCGATGATCGCAATGTGGTTGGGGTATGAGCGCCATCTGGGGCATGCGATGGCTGTGGCTCTCCTGGCGATCCTCTTGCACGATCCTCGTGCCATCTTTGACATTTCCTTTCAACTCTCCTTTCTGTCCGTCCTCGTGATGGTCAGAATGATCGCACTCACGAAATCATGGAACGCCGACGCCGCGTGGGTCGATAGTCGGCTGCGAGACCGCGTCATGAACCATGCGCTCAAAGCACTGTCGATGAGCGGGGCTGTGGCTGTGGCTACTTTTCCCATGGTTGCGTTCTATTTCAATCAGGTTCCATGGATGGGAACCGTCACCAACGTGATAGCCGTCCCGTTTACCGGTATCATCTTGGTGCCTTTAGGATTGCTAGCCGCCCTGTGGACGATTGTGACTGGGGATGAGTCTTTGATGCTAGGTTCAACGATGGAGCGATTGTTCGGGTTGATGGTTCATGGATTGCAGTGGTGTGCCCGCCTCCCAGGAGGGGAGTGGCATGTGGCAGCACCATCCATCCCAACGATCGTCCTCTTTTATTCTGGGTTACTCATGGCAAGTTTTCAGGCGATACCGTGGCGCGTCCGAGTTGCCGGTGCCGGTTTGACGATAGTGTTAATCAGCTGGTGGCTGAGCCCTCCCGTATCGCAAGCAGACGGCGATCATTGGCGTGTCACATTCCTCGATGTCGGGCAAGGAGATAGCGCCGTGGTCGAGTTGCCGGATGGTCAGACCGTTCTGATCGACGGAGGAGCTCGATATGAACGATTTGACATGGGGAAAGATGTGATCGCACCGTTTCTGTGGAGTCGAAGCATCCACCATATTTCCCATGTCATCGGGACACACCAGCAATTGGACCACGTCGGCGGGTTGATTTGGGTACTCCGGCATATGTCGGTCGGACAGTACTGGAGTGGAAGGATAGAACGATCTGAGAAATTCGTTGAAGATCTGAAGGCTGCCCTTCGAGATCGGCATATCGATCAACGCATCGCCGTGAATGGTCAAGACCTGTTACAGTCCGGTCAGTGCCGACTCAACATTCTCAGTCCACCGGAAACATCAGTGGTCCGTGAATCGACTCAGCCCCCTACGGGAACGCTATTGAACAATCTGTCCATCGTCTCGCGACTGCAGTGTGGAACCCATTCCATCCTTTTTGCAGCCGATATTGAAACTACCGGATTGAGGCGGTTGAACGAGCAAGGGTACCAACCGGTGACTGTCCTGAAAGTGCCTCATCACGGAGCGCGCAGCTCGCTGGATCCGGGCTGGCTTAGTCGGCTCCACCCACAGTACGCAGTCGTCTCGGTCGGCGCGACTAATCCCTATGGCCATCCGGTTGAATCGGTATTGCAAGCTTATCGAGATCAGCATATTACGGTCTTTCGCACGGACCGTGACGGAGCCATCTGGATCACAGGACGGCTTTCAACGTCGGAGTTCACGGTGAGCCGCATGCGAGATCTACTTGTGCAGCCGGTTGACTTTCTCCGTTGTCCTTGGCGTTGCGAGTATCAGAATTGGCGTCGGCTCTCACTGCAATTCTCGTAACGACAAACATTCTTCCTCTGCTGCTTTAGCCAGCCCCATCCTCTGGGAGCGGCATCATTTCTGTACAACACCGGCAACAAATGACAGTTTTTGGCTCTCTCAGGCAGAAATGCTGGCAGAGTACAGCAGAAGTGTCAGCTTTTTCATACTGTTAACGGGATGCTAGCAAGGCACAGCATGTGCAGAAGTTCCATACAGGACGAGTACTTTCCCCAATAGGGAGTCGCGACCATGTCCAAGCTTGTTCGCATTGTTGTTCAACTTCCTATCGAGTTGAAGGAGCAACTGGACGCCCTCAAACAACAGGGGTACACGACGAGTGGTTTCATCCGCGCCACCTTGGAGCGAGAGCTGAATAAGCTCAACCCACGGCCGGATCCTGTCGTGAGAAGGGTTGTGAATAAGTGAGGTCATGCAACATCCAGAGTTAGAGGAGTAGACACAAGGGTGGCACGGCTTGCTGACTTGATCCGAGAGGGGACGCCTGATTCGCAGAATGGAGGGGCATTGTCCCCAGAGCTGGGATCCTCAGCTCTGAACAGTGATCGTTCTTGGTGCGTCTCAACAAGACAGGAACTCTGGAAGATCAGAGAGGTGGTTCGTTCAAGTAGGATCCCATCGCTCACAGGATGTACTAATCTCGTGGGCCAGTTGGTGCAGCTCCTCAATCACAGCGACGAACTCGTCAGGTGGGCCTTGAACGGCCAAACCGAGGACTACGTCTTAGACAATGCCCTCCATGTTGCAGTTTTGGCAGCCAAAGTCGGCATGGGGTTACAGTACTCCCAGCAGAACTTGGAGCGATTGGTGCTGGCAGGCCTGTTGCACGACATCGGTATGTGGACCCTTCCGGTATCGCTCGTCGAGAAAAGAGACGCCCTATCTGAGGAAGAACGAGATATCCTTCGTACTCATCCTGAACGAGGCCGCCGAATTCTCGCCGCTCAGGGTAGTGTGTTTGAATGCGTTTCGGCGATCATTGCACAAGAACATGAGCGGTGTGATGGCAGCGGATACCCATGTCGACTTAAGGACGGGCAGATTACCGAGTCTGCACTGGTCGTTGGAATGGTCGATACACTCGATGCGATGGTCACGTTACGACCCTATCGCAAGCGCCTGACGCCCCACCAGGGGGTTCGTGAGTTGCTTCTCCACGCCAAGACGACCTTTTCCCTCCCTGTGCTGAAAGCCTTGGGTGATCAGATCACTCTCTATCCGATTGGAACCGACGTACGCCTCAATACGGGAGAACATGGAACGGTGACGAAGGTCAATTCGCGCTATCCGCTCCGGCCCGTGGTGACGATCTCAACGCTCGGTGGGGCGAGTGATGTCGATTTGTCCAGATGTCCGTCGGCGCACATTGTGGAGGCCCTGCAAGGAAGGAGCGTCCAGTAGGGAGAATCGGCATGCCGAGACTTTGGAGAAAGCCTGTGGCGGTCGGGCTATTGCTGGCCGAAATCGGGTCGTTGCTGCTGACCGGTTGTCGAAACCCCGGACAATCCACCTTGCCCCCATCCGCAGTGCCTTCAGCTCCTCATGCACTTCCACCCTTGTCGAAAGGCGATTTGTATGCGGACGAGACTGTCCCAACTTCAGAGATACCGATCGAGGCGGGAGACACGCTGGAGGTCGTCATTCGTAGAGGAGCGGGAGAAGAAAAGTACAGCAGCTTCGTACGCGAGAACGGATCCGTGTCCGTGGGGTTTATGGAAGTCGACGTTGGAGGCGTCACGGTGGCTGAGGCCGAACGACGGGTGCAGGATGCAGCCAGGCCTTTCATGCGAGAGCCTCGTGCTCAGATCGCCCTGAAAAAAAAGCTGCTCAAGATCAAGCGCGTCTTTGTATTCGGAGACGTCAAGAAACCAGGGATGGTTCCCATGGTGAGGAATATGACGGTTCTGCAGGCCCTTGCAGCGGTAGACAACTTCCACGAGACCGCGCTCTTGGAAGAGATTCGAGTGGTTCGAGGAGGAGATTTCACCAAGCCGCATATTCTGACGGCGGATCTCGCGAGGGTGTTCACCTATGGCGATCTTTCGCGAAACATCACGCTCGAGGAGAATGACGTGATTTATGTTCCACGTGAGCACCTGGGCGATGCGAAAGAAGCGGCGCTGAAGATGATGCCGATTGTTCAAGTCGCCATGATGCCGCTTTATCCGGCGCTTCTGATCCCGGCGTTCATGACGTTTAGGCCATAGTTCGATGGTTGGAGACGAGGCGCATGGCACAATACGAGCTCAACCTCATCGACTACTGGCTGATCCTCAAGAAACGTAAATACCTGATCCTACTTTCCACCGTCATGGTGGTACTGTTCACCTTCCTCTTTTCGGAGCTTCTCAAGCCGAACCCGATGTATGAAGCTGCTGCGCGGGTAAAGTTCGAGCGTAGTACAACGGTGGCCCAGCAACTCCTGGAGTCTCTCTCGTACTCAAGTGTGAACGATCTCGGCACTCAGCTCGAATTCATACGAAGTTTTCCGGTCATGGAGCGAGTGGGGATGGATCTCGGACGGGTGCCTCATGATGCTTCAGAAGAGGAGAAACACTCGGCTACCTATTTGAACATTGTGTACAACCTCGGCCAAGAAATTACGGCACAACGCGAAGGTGATACCAACATCATTCGCATTTCAGCGACGTCTGATGATCCGGAACAGGCGGAGCGGATGGCCAATTTCGCAGCGACGGCCTACCGAGTGGAAAATATTGCCGCGCGCAATCGACTGGTGACCGAATCCCGTCGGTTCGTAGAAGAACAGCTGGAAAATCTGGAGAAACGGCTCAATGATTCCGAGGAAGCGTTGCGGGCTTTCAAGGAACAGGAGGGGCAGGTGTTTCTTTCGGAGGAAGCCCGAGCGGCGTTGGATACCTTCACCAAGCTTGAAGAGCAGTCTAACGACGTCTTGCGAAAACGCATCGAGGGCGAGCGACAAATCGAGGTCTTGAAACGATCTGACGCCGTGATCGGTCATCAGAGCACCGGGCGGATTTTTACGGAAGAACCGAGTGCGCTCCTCACGATCCTGAATCAACGGCTGCTGGATCTGATTCAAGAACGAGATGCTCTCCTGATCAATTACACGTTCGATCATCCGCAAGTCGCCGAACAGCAAAAGAAGATCAACAATGTCAAGTTGGAGATGATTCAGGAGCTGAAATCAAAGGTGGCGACGCTGAGTGATCGAGAGGACGCGCTTCAAAAACAGCGAGACCATTACCGCCAGCGCTATCTAGGGTACCCTCGATCCTCGATTCACATGAGCCGATTGGAACGCGAGGTCAAGGTGAATACGGACCTTCTTGCGACCCTCAAGGCCAAGCACCAGGAATTGTTGATTAAAGGAGCGGAGCGGATTGAAGAAGTGACGATTATTGCCCCGGCCATGACGCCGAACAAACCGATCAACGCATCGAACGTCGCGTTGAACTTGATGATCGGGTCGCTGATGGGATGCGTGCTGGGCGTTGTGCTGGCGTTCGGTCGTGAATCCTTTGATACGTCAATAGGAACCATCGAAGGAGTCGAGGAGTTTCTCAAAGTGCCTGTCTTGGGAATCATTCCCCAGTTTGATTACAAAGCGCTCAAGGACATGGCCGAAGAAACCCTGCCTCCGGACACCCCCTCTACCGTGGTGGAGAGTTTATCGAAGCTGATCTGCCTTCTCGACCCGAAATCCGTCTTGTCGGAGAGCCTTCGCTCGCTTCGGACGAACATTCAATTCGCCAGCATGGATCGTCGAGTCAAATCGATTATTTTTACCAGCGCCGGCCTCGGCGAGGGTAAGAGCACCTGCGTCATCAACCTGGCGATCACCATGGCTCAAGAAGGGATGAAGGTGCTGCTGGTGGACGCCGATCTCCGCAAGCCGATCGTGCATCAACGGCTGGGGTTGGACCGCGAGCCGGGATTGGTCGATGCATTGCTCGGGGCCACTTCCTGGCGATCCTACGTCCGTTCTGCCACGGATCTGATGCTTGGGACCGTTGGTGTCGATCGAGTCATGAATACCCCTGGGTTGGACAACCTTCACGTGCTCACCAGCGGGTCAGAATCAGGAAACCCCAACGAATTCTTGAATATTAATAAAATTAAGACACTGACAGCAGAAATGCAGGCAGATTACGACATCGTGCTGATTGACACACCGCCAATTCTTCCCGTGACGGACGCGGTGGCCTTCAGCTCGCGTGTCGATGGGACCATCTTGGTATACCAGGTCGGTCGAATCGGGCGAAACGCGCTGAAGCGAGCCAAATTCCTGCTCGACCATGCCCAGGCGAATGTTCTTGGCGTAGTCTTGACCAATGTGAAGTCGGAAGTGACGCCGGAGTACGGACTCTATCGGTATGAGCCTCGATAACCAGGCAGAGGAACCTCCGTGTCATGCAACAAGCAACCATCAGCCCCCAAGATAGTCTGGTTATCGCTGTACTAGCCGCCGTCACCGCAGTCGGTCTCACACTCACGACCCCTGCAGTCGGCATGCAAGCCGTCGTAGGATTTGCGATCGTTCTCACGGCCTTCACTTCCGTTTCTGCTGCTCTCTACCTCCTGATTGCTTCCATGCTGTTGTCTCCCGAGGTTGCGATCGGGCGGATCGAAGGCCGCGGTGTCGGTGGACGAGAGTTGTCGTTTCGGATGGACGACATTCTATTAGTTGTCATTGGATTCAGTTGGTTGGTCAAGAACATCGTCTATCGTGAATTGGCTTTATTTCGTGAGACACCACTGAACCGACCGATCGCTGCGTACATGGTGATCTGCGTTGTCTCAACTTTGGTCGGTGTCCTGAACGGGCATGTCAGACCCATGACGGGATTTTTCTTTGCGCTGAAGTACTTCGAATATTTTTTCGTATTTTTTATGGTCGTCAACCATGTGCGGTCTCAGCAGCAGGTCGTAGGCCTCGTCGTGGCTCTCCTTACCGTCGGCCTCCTTGTCAGCCTGTATGCGATTTCCCAAATACCGAGCGGCCAACGTGCCTCAGCCCCGTTTGAAGGTGAAAGCGGAGAGCCGAATACCTTGGGCGGCTACTTGGTGTTCCTTCTGGCTATCATGACCGGGCTCTTGCTGCATGTTCGGTTCGGCCCGATTCGCATCGCATTGTTGGTACTCAGCGGTTTTGCCGTCTTGGCCTTGATGGCCACCTTGTCGCGATCTTCATACCTGGCCGGCATCGTCCTGCTTATGGCGGTAGGGTTGACCCAGTGGAGACGTCCGCGGGTGCTGACACTGTTGCTCGTCGTCGTTGCATTGGTTCCATTGCTGGCCCCTCCCAATGTGAAACAACGGGTCAATGAAACTTTTTTTGGTCGTCAATATGGCGGAGAGATCAAAGTGGGTAATGTGGGATTGGACCTCTCCACAACGGAGCGCCTGAAATCATGGGCCTATATTCTCAAGGACTGGGTCCATGATCCTATTCTTGGGCGAGGAATTACCGGGTATGCATGGGCCGACGCACAATACGTCAAAATCATCGGTGAGACCGGTCTCGCTGGACTCGTCGCGTTCGGGTTCATTATCTATCGACTCTGGCGCTGTGCCCGCGAGTCGTTCTTGTCTCAAGCAGATCCCTTTGCCAAGGGGTTGGCCCATGGGTTTCTCTTGGGGCTCGTCGCTATGCTCGCGCATGGGATCGGAGCCAATACATTCATCATCATCCGGATTATGGAACCGTTTTGGCTTTGCGCTGGGTTGGTCATGCTATTGCCCACCCTGTCTACCCAGGCCGAGCCATTGACCAAGCCCGAGGAAGCCGTGTGACGTGGTTTCTCTTTTGTTATTGGTATGAGCGGGATGCCCAGCGTGATCCTGTCGGACTGGTGCGGATCTGGGCGTTGGCCAATGTCTTAACCGATGTGGGAGACAGAGTGACGCTCTTCCCTCCGTGGTATCGATCGGCACGAGCTCAACGAACCTGTACCATCATTCCGATCCCCCTTCTTCATCTGCCGCTGATCCGTCCACTGTCGTATGCGTGCTTGTCGTTCGTGCGTGGCCTGACGCAAGCGCTCATCATCAGACCGGATATCGTGTACTACCGATGGATGGACAGTCCGCATGCGCTGATCTTGGCCAAATTGCTCCGCGTGCCGTGCGTCTGCGAAGTCAACGGTGAACCGGTACCTCAATGGCCTGGAAACCAGAGAAAGTTTGTTCCTTGGTTCAAGCAGCTGTTGGCCCGCGTGGCGTTGAAACGCTGCGATCGCATCGTTGTTCTGACAGAGGGATTACGGACATTGCTTCAGGAACGGTATGAGGTCCCGCTTGAGCGGATCGCTGTACTTCCGAGTGGCACCGATGTGCAGCGGTTTACTGCACGAGATGCGGTGGCCAGCCGCCTGGAACTGGGTCTTTTGCCGAATCGGCTGTACGTTGGGTTTGTCGGAAGCTTCTATCGATACCAAGGACTGGCTTGTCTGCTTGACGCGATGCAGTTGGTCAAGCGAGTCCGTCCATCGGCTCAGCTTCTACTTGTAGGGGACGGAGAAGTGATTGAAGAACTGAAGCAACAGGCCAAGGGGATGGGATTCGACGACAGTGTTACGTGGGTTGGCCGAGTCCCTTACTGGGAGGTGCCGACTTGGATCGGTGCGATGAACGTGTGTGTCGCACCCTTCCGCGGGGATCGAGGAGAAACTTCGCCGGTTAAACTCTTTGACTATTTGGCCTGCCATCGTCCGGTCATCGCAAGCGCCATCCCCAGCGTTGTATCGACATTTACTCCTGACAGCGGTGTGCAGCTTGTCCAGCCGGACGATCCTCGTCCGCTGGCCGATGCAATTCTTGCCTTGTTGAACGATCCAGGTCGCTGCGCGTTGTTGGGTAGGCAGGGGCGGCGATTTGTTGAAGAGCGGTTCTCCTGGACGGCTATCGTAGAGCAACTTCGGCAATGGGTCGGCGAAGACCTGGGAGTCATCCGGCATGCGGATTCTCACCTATTGTGATGAAGACATCGGGGTGGCGGCCGGTGGTTCTCGACAGGTGCTGGAACTTGCCAAGGCACTCGCATTGCGCGGTCACGAAGTCACTCTAGTGGCGCCGCAGTCAGAAGGAGAGAGAATCGCCCTCGCGGCTTCGATTCAGGTTCAGATTGCGTTCGTCCCAGTGGTGCGGTGGGGTGGGTTGCGCCCTTTTTCGTTTTTCTGGAGTTCCATGAGAATGTTGAAAAGGCTCTTGCAGGCAAGGCGTCCGGAGCTGTTGTTGTGGTTTGATTCACCAGGGCAAATGGCGCCGCTCTGGGCACTTAAAACCAGCAATTGTCCGGTCGTGTATTTTGTAAACGGACTTCCACATGAGGAAATCCAAGGCCTCTGGCGCCGCCCGCCTCTTCGCGGCCTACTAACCTATGGTCTTCGTCTTGCCTTAAGGAAGGCAACAGCATTGGTAAGCGTGTGTCCGGAGGTGTTGACCGGTCTTGGGAAGTTGGAACCCATCAACACGAAGCAATCTTCGATTATTAGAAACGGGGTTGATCCGGAGCGCTTCTTTCCACAGCCTCAGGAGAAAATCAGAGTAGAACTCGACCTCATCGCTCCGGGCCCTTACATCCTGTTTGTCGGAGGATTCTTCCCATGGCATGGCCTGGATACATTGGTTGAAGCCATTGCCCTCGTCGCGAGGTCGTTCCCAACGGTTCAATGTCTCTTGGTCGGAGAAGGACAGACTAAAAGGGTTCTCGAAGAACAGGTTCGACAGTTACGCCTCACTGCTCACGTTCAATTCATCGGACGTGCCGACTTCGACATGGTTCCGAAATGGATCGCGGCTTCAGATGTCTGTGTGGTGCTCTATCGGAAGACTCGTTCTTACCCGGGAGATTCAATGAAGCTGTGGGAATACCTGGCTTGCGGGCGACCTGTCGTTACGACAGCCGGGCCTGGATATGGAGACACCGTTGAAGAGTTGCACTGTGGTTTGTCGGCTAAAGCCGATGATCCTACCGATCTTGCCCGTCAACTTCTTTGTCTATTAGTCGACCAGGATCTTCGGAGAAGTATGGGCGAACGGGGGTGGATGGCCGTGGTTCGATCCCATACCTGGGCCTCGCGGGCTGCGCAACTTGATCAGGTTTGTGATCGCGCGATTGCGGACATGAAATCGACGGCTTAAACACATCATGATCCCAAAGGCCAATGCCGGCTTGTCGATGATGAGTATCCGGGACGATGAACCGAATCCGTTGCGTTTACGCCAGAAGATTCTTCGGGCCGGTTGGTGGACCGGAGGAGGATTCCTGCTCGATAAAGTGATCGCGGCTGCTCAATTGACGGTATTGGTACGAATCCTGACTCCGTCCGACTTCGGTGTAATGGCAGCTTCTGCCGCCGTATTGCTGGCGATGCTCACGATCAGCGAGCTGGGGTTGGAATCAGCACTCGTTGCCAAAGAGATCGTCAGCGAAGACGACCTTGCAGCGGTCTGGACATTGTCTGTTGTCAGAGGGCTCTTGATGGCCACCGGGATCTGGATCATAGCCGGTGTGGTCGGTGAGATCATGCGCATGCCGACCTTGGAGTCTCTCCTGCGAGTCCATGCATGGGCCCTGATCATCCAGGGGTTCCAAAGCCCGGCGTTGACGCTCATGCTGAAGAAGTTGGACCTGCGTCGAAAAGTCGCGATCGATGTTGTCCGACGCATCGTGGAAGCAGTCGTGACCCTTACCATCGCCATCCTCTATCGGACCCTGTGGGCGTTGGTCATCGGACAGTTGGTCGGTTTGACGATCGGCTGTCTTCTTTCTTTCCGAGTGGCCCCATTTACTCCCGGTCGGTCCCTTAAGCTATCGGCGCTCTCTTATTTCGTCCGGTATGGAGGACATTCGAACCTGACCACGCTGTGCGCCTTCGTCGTCATGACGGGGGGAGAGCTGGTGATCGGTCGTCTGCTGGGATCCGAAGCGTTGGGATTTTATCAGGTGGCGCTGACCATTCCGCTCCTCATTGGTGCTCGTGCCACAGCGCTCATGCAGCAAATCAGCGTACCGACCTATGCTTCATTGCAGCGGGATCAACCAGGTCTGATTCGTGTCTTCGATCTGCAGATGGGACTGATCGGCATTGTCTATATTCCCCTTGCCGTCGCCATAGGTGCGTTGGCTCCCATGATGGTTCCGATCGTATTCGGCCAGCAATGGACCAGTATCAGCGACTCTCTGCAAGTCTTCTGCGTGTATTCCGTCTGCGCCGGTTACTCCAGTGTCATGGCCTCCTTGCACTATGGCTTGGGACGGCCCGACCTTCAGGTGAAAAGTTGGGTCGCACAATGTGCTCTCTACATGACGATGATCGTTCCAATGACGTTCTCATTCGGACTGTTCGGAGCCGTCGTCTCGCTGACGGCAAGCTATGTTCTCGGTACAACAGTGCAAGCACTGGAAACGAGGAGGCTCCTTGGGGTTTCGACGGACGATACGTTTATATCGCTTGGCCGAACCGGACTCCTTGGCCTGGTGGCCGGCGCACTGTTGTGGACCGGAGCCGGTCAGAATCGTCTCGCCCTCCCGTGGACGCCGCAGATCTTAGCCATGGCGACGGCCGGAGTATTCGGTTGGTATCTCTGGCGGGTCGAGCGGCCGCGACTCAAGACCCTATGGAACTATCAATCGCAGGTAGGAGCGTAATGTTCGACGGCTCCGTGGACCTCTCCATCGCGATCGTGAGTTACAACACCAGAGTGCACATGCTTGAGTGCCTGAGATCGGTATTCGAGTCCACTCTCGCGATCCGATTCGAAGTGATCGTCGTCGATAACGACTCCAAAGACGGGACCGTGGAAGCCATTCGAACAAGCTATCCCACGGTGCACCTCATCGTGAATCACGAGAACCGGGGTTTCTCAAAGGGCGTCAATCAAGCGTTGTCGGTCAGTACTGGACGATACCTTCTCATGTTGAACAGCGATACGCTGGTGCAACGGCAGGCATTGGATCGGATGGTGGCCTGTCTCGATGAAGATCCCAAGATCGGCGCCGTGGGATGCAAACAATGGACGGGAGACGGCCGGCTGTACCAGTCCTGTTTCCCGTTCCCTTCGATCCAGGACCATCTCATCCATGCATCCTTCCTTCGAAAATGCGCTCCGGCATGGCAAGAGATGCTGGCTGCAAGGCAGGCCATCGACTGCACGAAATCGCAAGACGTGGACTGGATTAATGGAGCCTGCTTGATGGTCCGAACGGATCTGATGAGGGCCTGCGGTGGATTGGACGAAGGCTACTTTATGTATTTTGAAGATGCTGATTTATGCCGAACCCTTCGTCGGCTGAGCTATCGCGTTCGGCATCTGGCTGACGCGGACATCGTACATCTGATCGGCCGGAGCGGGGTGGGAGACCGTACTCGCCTCAACTTCGTATGGGAATTCAGCCGTATCCGTTATGTGGAGCGGCATTTCCCTCCATTGAAACGGATCATCATGAAAATCTGGATCGCGCTCGGCGCGGTCCTGCGGCTGATCGGCGCGATCGGTCGTCGCCCATCAAGCGTGAATGACCGCTCCCTCGGCATGTATGTCTCGGTTGTACGACGACTCTGGCACTGGGGCCAGCCGGTCCCGTCCAGGCTTGTGTGGATCGGGCCGAACAGGGGATAGGGAAACTGTTGAACGGATCGCGCATCCATTGGTATTGAATGTTCCTGTGGATCTTGACGAATAGGGGGTAGGGGAACCGTGGAGCGAAGGGCCGCTTATCCAACAGATACGCAGCATGTCGTGAATCTATCCGGATATGTGTGGGCGGCTCGTCAACTCGGACCGCTTGAAGAGCGGTGCGCCTTGGACCTTTCCTGTGGTACCGGCTATGGCAGTGACTATTTAGGTGTCTGTGCCGGTCGAATCGTGGGGGTCGATTGTGCTCCCGACGTCGTCGCCAAATGCCGAGCGGACTATCCTCGATCGAACGTCGCGTTCCTTGCGATGGATGCTTGTGCATTGGGCTTTCGTGATGCGTCATTCGACTGCATTGTTTCGCAAGACACGATCGAGCATATCCAGGATGATCATCGTTTTGTGTCTGAACTGACTCGGGTGCTGAAACCAAACGGCGCGCTCATCATATTCACCCCGCAGGGAAAGGGTCAGGGAGCGACTCCCGACGATCCTTACCACATTCGTGAATATACATCGGACGAATTTAGGGCTTTGCTACAGCCGCATTTTTCGACGATTCGCTGGTACGGTCGCCGTCAGGGGTATCGTCTCAAGGCGGTTGAACGTTCCATGGACATCGTGCGCAATTTGGACCCGGTTGGGTTCCGCAATTGTGTTCCACGACCTATTCGTCATTGGATTGGCAGCGTGATGAGCCAAGCACAAGGAGGGCCGGCCTTACATGAACTAGTGCCCGACGATATCGAGTATTGCGAAGGGGTCGCGGATGATACCAATTTGATCGGGGTTTGCATCAAATGAGTTGGTCTGATTCTTCAATCATAGGGAAACCCCACAGGCTCCTTCTCTCTGCAATGGTTGCAGGTCTCTTCGCCCGAACCTGGGTCATTCTGCATGCTCCTGGCCATGCGTTTGCCGTTGATCAATTAGTCGATACCTTGGCGTGGAATCTTGCAACCCTGCATCAGTTCACACTCGACGGAGTCAATCCGGCAGCGCATGTCGGTCCGCTCTATCCTCTGGTGCTCGCCGTCTTCTATACCTTCGTTGGCCACCGGCCGGAATGGGTTCCGACGCTGCACGTTCTCTTCGATCTCGGCACCGCATGGTGCATGTATCGAGTCGCGACCGCGTTGTGGAGTTCATGGATCGGAGCTTGGACCGCCGTTCTTGTGTTCCTCTATCCCGCCTATTGGACATATGATCCGAGGATCAGGAGCGAAGCGCTTCTCACGCTCCTCATGAGCGTCTGGCTCTGGGCAACGGTCGTCTGGGGTCAAAGGCCGTCCAGCAGGCGATGTGCGTTCGTGGGTTTTGCAGCTGGTTTGACTATCTTGTGCAAGCCGGTCGTGCTGGTTCTGGCGCTGCTTCTCACGGGACTCCTGTGGATCGACAGGGATCGTCTTTCAGAAAAGATCGGCTATGCGATCCTATACGGGGCAACCTGTGCTGTCCTCGTTCTCCCTTGGTCGCTACGAAATTACTATGTATTTCATCACGTTATTCCTGTCTCAGCAGGGATCGGGGCAGGATTGTGGATGGGGAGCGATCCGATATCTCGTGGAAGCTGGCCGATGCCGCCGGATCAAGAACAGGCTATCTGGGAAAGTGCCGGCATCACCCCGCTTCCCTATGCTCACGCGATGTACGACGTGCAAACAGATCGGCTGTTACGTGAAAAAGGTCTGAGTCGGATCGCAGCCGATCCTATCCGCTATGTCGGTTTGACCTTCACCAGGGTGTGGGATTTCTGGATCGGCAATTCGTTCTATTTAGTCAATGAGAAGGAGCTGACAGGTGGATTGCGGGCGGACGCGGCAGAGCGAGGATGGGCAGTAACGATCTACGGCCTACTCAAGCGACTCCTCCTAGTGCCGAGCTTCATTGTCCTCGCCATCTGCAGCGCCTGGGTTCATCGAAAACGCTGGCGGGACCTTCTACCACTCTATCTTTTTCCTATTGGACTTACGGCAGGCTACATTCCATTCACGGTGGAAGCAGGTCGCTATGCCTTGCCTGTCTTACCTTGCCTCATGATGCTTTCGGTGGCTTTGGTAGCGCACTGTCAGACCGTGCGATCACTGCACTTGCAGGGACAAGCCTTTCCACAGACCAGGACCCTATGATGGCATTTGAACTGACCAGACATCGCTTTCTTGACCTATTACAAACATACCAGCCGTCTGTTTATGAGTCATTCGGAGAAGGCGACGCGCGCTTTACCATGCCCATGCACCATGCGATGAAATGCCGAGATCGGCTGCATGTGGCTTTGAAACGCGGCTTGCATAGGCTGCCCTCGGATAAACAGACGATCGTCGATTTCGGCCCGTTTCCTGGAAGCCTTTTGCGGCTCTTGCGCAGGCTGGACTACACCAGCTCGGCTCGGTTGTTTGGTGCTGGTCTGATGGTTTCAGACGAGTTCGTTCACTTCATGCATCGAGATGCGCAGGCGGACATTCACGCCGTCAATCTCGATCCGACCGGAGGTCATTTTCTGAACAAAGGATATTCCGAGAAAGTTCCGCTTTCGGATCACTCCGTCCAGTTGGTATTTGCGTTGGAGATCATCGAACATTTGACGTCACCGTTCCATTTGCTGTCGGAAGCCTATCGCATATTGGGATCGGGCTGTCATGTGGTGCTCACGACCCCGAACGTGACGCGAATCGGAAACGTCTTGAAGTTGTTGATTGGTCGGACGCCGAACGACCGGCTTGCGCCGCCTGGTTATCACAACCCCGATGATGAATGGCGTCCGCACGCCCGTGAATACGCCATGCACGAATTGGTCGACATGCTGCGCCAAACCGGCTTCGGCATCGCGGAAACGCGGTTTTTTCTTGGTGAGGACACACAAGAGTGCCATCAGCCATGGAGTCAGCACGGAATCGATTGGGCTAAATGGCCGTTCTACGTCGTACCCCATTTGCGCGGTAGCCTGTTGATTGTGGGGAGGAAGCCGTGAAGCCGGTCGTTCTCGCAGAGCTTGCCGGCTCGGCCGGATACGGGGGAGGAGAACGGTACTTGGAATTGCTGTTCGACCGATTGGACCGCAGTCGTTTTTCTCCGCTCCTAATTTGTCCGGAGCCTGGCCCATTCGTGGGGAAGATGAAAACAAGAGGGATTCCGACCAACGTGGTGCAGTTGACGCCGCTTTTCAACCTTGTGGCGCTCATACGTCTGGCACAGGTATTAAAGCGGAACGAGGTGACGGTTCTCCAAACTCACGGCCCTCGGGCGAACGTGTACGGGCGCTTTGCTGCCTGGTTGGCCGGAGTCCCTTGCGTCGTGTCGACCATACACAACTCCATCAAGGATTATGAGGTCAATTCCATCCAACGATATGTCTACCGCACCATCCTGCGCCTATTGCTGCCGCTGACAGACCGAGTGATTTGTGTTTCAGAGGCGCTGAGACAAGACGTCATTGTCGACTGTCCTGGCACGGCACCGAGGACGACCACGGTGTGGAACGGCATTGATCCTGCCCTCCTCTTCTGCAGGGGAAATCGCAACAAGATCAGGAGGGAATGGTGTCGAGGCAGCGGACCAGTACTCGTCACCGTTGCCAGACTCACGGAGCAAAAGGGCCATCGGTTCTTAATCGAAGCGCTGCCTGGGCTTCTTACAGAATGGCCGTCACTCGTCTGTTTGTTTGTCGGAGAGGGTGAATGTCAAGTATCGCTTCGGGACTTGGCAAGAGAGAAGGGCGTTGAACAAAGCTGTCGCTTTGCAGGAGTGCGGAATGACGTGGTCGATTGGTACGCGGCGGCGGATGTGGTCGTGTTGCCTTCTCTCTCTGAAGGATTTCCTTTTGTGGTTCTCGAGGCCTTGGCCATGGCTCGGCCTGTCGTTGCAACCAATGTCAACGGTGTCCCGGAGGTCATCCGCGATGGCATGCACGGTTTACTGGTACCGCCGCGGAATCCCCAGGCCTTGCAAGTAGCGATTCGGACATTGCTTCATGATCCCTGTTTGGCTGCATGCCTAGGAAAGACGGGGCAAGAAGAGGTCGCAGCCCGTTTTACGTCAGAGAAGATGGTTCAGAACACGGTCAAGGCAATCGAAGAAGCGATGCCGGTTTTGCGTGCTTCACACAGCGTCGCCCAGGGACATGTCCAGAAAAAGGCGGCATGAATACGGAAATTGCAAACTACGAAACGATTGTCGGCTGTCCTTGCGGAGCTATTGAGTCGGCTGTCGAGGCGTTTCATACCCCAACGCGACGATACGTTCGCTGTCCCGCGTGCGATCTTGTGTTTCTGCATCCTCGTCCGACTCGCGAGTCGGTGGAAGATTATTTTCGTGAAGCCTATGACAGCGACTACGGAGAGGTTGAAGCCTGCGCTGATCGGCAGCCGGTGTACCAGAGTGTGCTGAAGCACCTGTCCTTGTATCGGTCGTCGCCGGGTGCCTTGCTCGATGTTGGATGTGGAGACGGCGAGTTTTTACTCCTCTGTCGACGAGCCGGATGGGACTGTTCGGGAATCGAGTTGTCGGAACGGGCTGCGACTCGCGCCGCTCAGAAGGGATTGACGATACTGCCGCAGCACACGCTTGAAGGTGGTGAAGAGGCGCGGCACTTTGATGTTGTGGTCCTCATCAATGTGCTGGAAACCGTCGCCGATCCGCGCACCCTGCTTCGGCAAGCGGCCGATCTCCTCACACCTAGAGGGCTGGTGATTGTGCGAGCCACAAACGGGGACTTTCATTTGCCGATGCGGGCACCGGCCCGCTGGATCGGTTCGCAATATGACCAAGCGTTTCACTGGTACCTGTATACGACCAAGACCTTGAAGACGCTCATGGTGAGTGTCGGGCTTAAGATCGTCAGTCTGCGCAATTCCAAGCCCAGTCGAGGACCTCTTTCGCCCCTGCATCCCTGGTTCAGCCGATTGAAATGGACGGCAAGCCGGGCCCTGCTGTGGCCGCTTACCCAGACCCTGTACCACGCAACGGGTGGCCGCCTCCTATGCGCTCCGTCGTTTGAAATCATCGCTCAACAACCAGGAAATGGGTGATGAGTCAAGATCTCACGTACCGTCGGTCTTGGAAACGCACCCTGCGCGCGTGGGGGACGATTCTCTTTCTTTGTCTTTTGGGAGCTGTGGCGGCGCTCGGTGTGCGGACGCTACTCGAGTCGGTTGGAAGCGCCAGGCATACCCGATACGAGCCGGTGGACGTTCCACCTCAGTCGGTTTCGCCCCGTCATGAACGGGAGCGAGAAGAATTGGAACGTCGTGACGGTCTTGTGCTTGAAAGGGAGAAGTAGTGGAATGTGTGGAATTTGTGGAGTCATAGGAGATGGTGACGGTTTGGAACTCCAACCCATGCTGCGTCGCCTGATCCATCGTGGACCGGACGAAGAGGGAATCTATCGTCAGCCTGGAGTCGTGCTTGGTGCTCGTAGGCTTCGGGTGATTGATCCGGTCGGAGGACGGCAACCGGTTCGCAATGAGAGAGGCACTGTGTGGGCTGTCATGAACGGCGAAATCTATAACTATCGAGAATTGACTCATAAACTCGTGGGGAGAGGGCACCGATTTGCAACCCGCTGTGATACCGAGGTCTTGGTCCACCTGTATGAGGACGAAGGATTTGAGGCCTTTCGTCGATTGCGAGGAATGTTCGCGATAGCGCTGTGGGACCAGGAACGCCGTTCTGCGTGGTTGGTTCGCGATCGCCTTGGTATCAAACCGCTGTACTATGCCATCCGTCAATGCCGAGCCGGCAGGGGGCCTTCCGTCATATTTTCCTCGGAGATTCCATCGTTACTCGAAGCCTTGCCGGATTGGCGGATACGCCCGGAAGGGATCGCCGAGTATCTGACACATTTGTATGTACCGGGGCCGGACACGATGATCATCGGTGTGCACCAATTGCGTCCCGGCGAAGCGATGAATATATCGGACGGACGAACGGAGTTGTTGCGGTACTACCGTCCTGAGGAAACGCTCCACATTCACGCCCAATGGACCGCTAAAGAGGCAGGCAGAGAGGTGTTGCGTACTTTTGAAGAGACCGTGCAGGCCCATTTGGTCAGCGATGTCCCCTTGGGGTTATTTCTTTCAGGCGGTATCGATTCTGCGTCATTGTTAGCCATGATGGCAAAAGCACAGAGTGGGCCGGTCAGGACCTTCTCGATCGGATATGAGCATCCTTCCGACCAATCATTCAGCGAGCTGGCATCGGCGCGATTGTTGGCTGATCACTTCAAGACCATTCATTCGGAAACGATTCTGAGCCTGGATGCGGTCGCGCTGCTCGAAAAAGTGGTTGAGGGCATGGGGGAGCCGTTTGCCGACTCGTCGGCTATCCCCACGTATCTCGTGTCGGAGGTCGCGCGACAGACCGTCACGGTGGCGCTTTCAGGCATCGGCGGGGATGAGCTCTTTGGTGGATATCCTCGCTATTTAGGTCTCCGCACCGCAGTCCAGTATCAACGAATTCCTCTGGTGCTGCGGGAGCACATGGCTCAATGGAGCAGACGTATCGGCGAATATGGAAACGCTCGTGACCAAGCAGCCCGCATGAAACGATTTTTCGGCGATGGACATTTGTCGCTTCCCGAGCAATACCGTCGCTGGACTACGTTCATTCCTGCCGAATGGGACGGCATCCTCTGGGGAGAGCGATTGGCAGCGATGTTTGTCAACGAGAGACCGCTTGGAGCTGGTGAGGATCTGTTCAACCAGTGGCCGTCGTCCGACCCGGCGGACTGTGCCATGGGCGTCGACCTACAATGTTATCTGCCTGACGATCTCCTGCGCATGGCTGATCGAATGAGTATGGTGCACTCGCTCGAATTGCGTGTCCCATTTTGTGATCATCATCTCTTGGCCGCAGCACTGCGAATTCCCTCGCAGGTGCGTCTGACCGGCTGGCAATTGAAAGGGTTTATGCGCCGAATGTTGCGGGGCCTTCTGCCGGATCGAATTCTTCGTGCACCCAAGCAAGGGTTCATGGTGCCCATGGCTCGATGGCTTCGAGAAGACCTTCGTGAAATGGCACACGATCTGTTAGCAGAGGATGTGATCAAGGACCGGGGGTATGTCAAGCCGACGTACGTCCGGTGGTTGCTGGAAGAACATGAGACCGGCTGCCGAAACTTTTCAGATCAACTGTATGCACTGATCGTGCTGGAGCTCTGGCATCGAGGTTTGCGAACCGGCTCTTCTGAACGAACGGCAGCGAAGGCCAATGCATGAATATTCTGTTGTTGGCTGAAGTGTCGGCGGAGCGAGTCATCGGTGGGGCGGAACGGGTTCTTCGCAACCAAGCCCTTGGATTGGTGAGGCTCGGCCATCACGCGGAGCTGCTGACGCGGGCTCCTGAGCATGCTTTGGCGGACGTGCTGGAGATGAGCGGCATTCGCGAATGGCGCTATTCGGTCAGTCGCAGGCACGAAGCGGCGTTTCTCTGGTCTTCAGTGCGCCGATCGGTTGAACAGTTCGATCGCTTATGTGCGGCCGAACCGCTGGATGCCGTCATCATTCACCAGGCGTTGGCTGGCCTCGGCCCCATTCTGGCTCGTCGTCATGCAGCATCCCAATGGATTTATATGTGTCATTCTCTCGCTCATGAGGAATACGAGACGAGGCAAGGCCAGACTGCTTCGACTCTGGCAAGCCTACGGCGACGAGCTAATCATCGGGCAAGGCGCTCCGTAGAACGAGCGGTGATGTCCCGATGTCACAATGTGGTCGTTCTCAGTCAATTTATGCGGCAGCGGGTCATCGCCGCTCATTGTCTTTCGGTCGATCGCCTAGCGGTCATCCCAGGGGCGGTTGATCCCCATGCCTTTGTCCCGTTAGAGGATCGTCGACTTGCAAAGGCAGCGCTCAACCTTCCGCCCAATCGTAAGATCCTCTTTACAGTTCGAAACCTTGTGCCGAGGATGGGGCTCGACAATCTGTTGCGTGCGATCGAGATGCTGGACAGGACGCAGCATGAGCTGATGCTGGTAATCGGTGGGGAAGGCCCCTTGTACGAACAGATCCAAGCAGACATACAACGGAAAAGACTCAGTGATGTCGTACGGCTGATAGGGTTCGTTCCCGAATCCCAGCTCGGGCGATATTACCAGGCTGCGGACCTTGTCCTGATGCCGAGTCTTCAATTAGAGGGTTTCGGTCTGGTGATGGTCGAAGCAATGGCCTGCGGGGCACCAGTGCTCGGGACACCGGTCGGGGCGATTCCGGAGATCTTGAACCAAGTCGACCCCATCCTGGTCGCGGAAGGCGTCGATGGTCGGTCGATCGCACAGGCGCTTGAACGGGTCTTGAGGCGGCTACAGGAACCAGGAGAGGCGAGTCGGCTGGCGAGAAAGGGCCGCGCTCTGATTGAACGCCGGTACAATTGGACACAACATTGTAACGAACTGGTCGGCTTGTTGGAGGGGCGAAAGCAATTTCGGCTCGCGGCCTAGCAGGCCATTGAAAAACTATGATGGCTGTTCGAAAGGTCGTCCATATCATCACTCGGCTGGATCACGGTGGCTCTGCTCGGAATACCATGCTCACAGTGTTAGGACATGATCGGACTCAGTTTGAGCCGGTCATGGTCACAGGACAAGCTGAAAGCTGGAACGCGCAGGGGGGACTCACCGCAATAATGGAAAATCTTCGGTTCTTGGACAAAGAGGCAATCCGTTACCACCTGGTTCCGTCGCTGGTTCGTCATCTCAGTCCAAAGGGTGATCTGGCGGCGCTGTGGAATCTGGTTGTCCTATTACGACAAGAACAACCCGATATCGTTCATACGCACACATCCAAAGCCGGAGTCCTAGGCAGGCTGGCCGCTTGGATCACGGCTGTTCCCAAGATTGTTCATACACCACACGGGCACGTGTTCTATGGTCACTTCGGTTCGATACGTTCGTGGATATTTTTACAGATCGAGCGCGCATTGGCATGGATCACCGATGAGTTGATCGCACTGACACCGGTCGAAAGAACCGAGCATCTTGAGCGAGGAATCGGGGTGTCTGATCGGTTTGCCGTCATACCAAGCGGTATCGACATCGATCGTTTCAAGCGGGCCCGGATCGGCGGAAAGGTGATGCCGGAGTGGTTCGACTGCCCATCTGACGCGACGGTCATCGGCTCCGTCGGCTGGTTGACGGATATTAAGGGGCATCGGTTTTTGGTCGACGCCGTCGCTCGATTGAAGCAGGAGCATCCTCATCTGCACCTCGTCATTCTCGGCAGCGGGGATCAGCATGATGCCCTGCTGCGCCAGGCAAGCCAAGCAGGAATCACTCAGGCCCTGCATCTGGTAGGTCATCGAGAGGACGTCGATTGCGCGCTGGCTGGGATGAATTGCTTCGTCTTGCCGTCGCTCAATGAGGGGATGGGGCGGGCCTTGATCGAAGCCATGGCGGCCGGACTTCCGGTGATTGCCAGCCGAACTGGGGGAATTCCTGCTCTGATCGAGGATGAGAAGAACGGCCTCCTTGTCCCACCAGGAGATAGTCTCGCGCTGGCCGTCGCGTTGCGACGGATATTGTCCGATCCTGCCTGGGCCAGCACATTAGGACAGCAGGCGATGCTGAGCATTGGAACGGACTACGGCGTCCCTGCCATGATTCGGGCCGTTGAGTTGATCTACCGAGGGGCAGCAGTGAGACATGCGTAGAGCTGGCCGTCGCGTTGCGATCGGACTGTTGGCTGCCGTAATCGGCCTGGCAGAGGTTGCAGCTGGTTCAACTGCTGCACCAGCCACGGGAGAGTACTCTCTGCGGGCCGCCGTTCATGTACACAGTACGATGAGTACAGGATCCCTCAGCCTGGAATCGTTGGCCAGAAGAGCCGAGGACCAACAGCTGGATGTCTTGATTCTGTCTGAAAATTTCACCTTGCGATATGACTACGGCCTCCGGCCGCTTGAAGGATTTCTGAAGTACCACGTCGCATTCCCCTCGGTCATGGAATACGGTGTCGAACGATTTCTCGATGAGGTTCGCGCAGTGCGGCACCGCCATCCAAATCTGATCATTATTCCAGGGGTCGAGGTCGCCCCACATTACCACTGGACCGGTTCACTGTTGCGAGGTGATCTCACCATGCACAACGCCCAGCGGAATCTCCTCGTCATCGGCCTGGAAACGCCCGAGGATTATGAGCAGCTTCCGGCTCTGGGGAATTCTTGCTCGTTTGTGTGGGGCCGGCAGAGTGTTGTCAATGGACTCCCACTGCTTCTGTTGGTTCCCGCCGTCTGGTTGTGGAAACCTCATGGCTCACGAGGCCCTGACTGGAGAGAGTGCCCATCGCGCCTCCGACCGGTTCTCGCCGTCGTCCTCGTGATCACCTGCGTCATTCTGATGGCGAGTGCATGGCCGATGAAAACGCCTGTTTATGGCTCTCATGACGGCATGGTTGGGTACCGGCCCTATCAAGCCTTGATCGACCGGGCGGTTGAGCGGGGCGCGTTGGTGTTTTGGTCGATGCCAGAGGCTCGCGATTTCAGCCGCCATTCATTCGGTCTGCTGGGAACCGTTACGATCAAGACCGAACCCCACCCCGAAGCGTTAATCTTGACACGAGGCTATACAGGCTTCGGCGGATTGTACCAAGACGCCAGACGAGTGATAGCGCCGGGTGGTGTATGGGACCAACTGCTGAGATCAAGGTCGGTAGACGATCAGGACAGGTTTCCCACACTGATCGGGGAGGTGGCATTCCATGGAACTACTGATGCCGGAAAGGATTTGGACCGGGTGTACACGGTCATCCAGACCTCTGAGCGAACAGTAGCTGGCATTTTGGCTGCGCTCAAAAGCGGTCGAACCTATGCTGTTGCGAGAGGTGACCAGAATATTCTGCTTCGGCTCGACGAGTTTCGCCTGTTGAACAACGGGCAGTCCGCTGGAATTGGCGAGACTCTTCGCGGAAGTGGGAACGGCGACATCATCGTCCGTGTGGGAGTCTCCGCCATTGATGGAAAGCAGTATGCGGTAAAGCTTCGTGTCATTCGATCCGGTCACGTCATCAGACAGATCGAAGGCAAGACTCCTTTGTGGATAGAGCTCGCGGATCCTGTGGCACAGCGGGAAGCGTGGATGAATTATCGAGTGGAAGTAGTCGGCAAGGGCGGGGAGTTACTGACCAATCCGATCTATGCCTCACCGACGGGGGGCTCAAACACAAACGTACCTCGGCGAATGGCCCTTCACCCAGGACCCATGGTTCAGGGACGGACCGCAACAAGCTGAAACCGGAGTAACGCATGCGCGTGACTATTCACCAACCGCAATTCCTACCCTGGCTTGGGTATCTCGACAAAATCGATCAGGCCGATACGTTTATCCTGCTGGATACCGTCCAGTTCAAGAAGAACGAATGGCAAAATAGGAATCGTATCCGGACCGCCAAGGGATGGCAGTGGTTAACGGTTCCAGTACTGCAACATTTTGGTCAACGCATCGACGACGTTCTGATTAACCCAACCATCGCATGGAAAACTCAACATCTCCGAGCGCTGGATATACATTATGCTCGTGCACCATATCGAGACCGGTATCTTTCTGAGTTGCGGGAGCTGTACGTTCGACCCTGGTCCAGGCTGAATGATCTCAACAGGGCGACCGTGCAATGGCTGCTCGATGCCTATGGCATCACCACACCGGTCCATAGTGCCGCTGAATACGCAGCTCGCGACGAGCCGACTGACCGATTGATCGATCTCTGCCGAGCGGTCGGTGCCACAGAGTATCTTGCCGGACCGGGTGCTGAGCACTACATGGATAAGCAGCGATTTGAGTGCTCTGGCGTCCGGCTTGAAATACAGGTGTTCCAGCACCCCATCTATCGTCAGGTGTACGAGCCGTTTGAACCGAATCTGTCTGCGCTGGATCTCTTATTGATGCAAGGACCTAATGCCATTACGACACTGCGTCGGGCCCGATCAATGGATTGTTCGATGACCAGCGTCTAGGGAGATCAGGTATGAAGAGCGCCACCGTCACAGAACGCATGCGCATTCTTGCGCTGGGAGCCCATCCAGACGACATCGAAGTGGGGTGTGGCGGAACATTGATCAAGTATGCGGAGAATGGCCATCGCATTTATCTTATGGTGATGACACAAGGCGGAGCGGGGGGCGATGTATCGATTCGTAGGAGAGAACAAGAGCGGTCAGCCAAGCTCCTTCAAGCCGAAGAAGTGTTCTGGGGAGGGTACCAAGATACGGAAGTCCCCCTTGGACGAGATCTCATCCAGACCGTCGAGGAGATTGTACGAAAGATCGAGCCGCATTTTATCTTCGTTCACTACCATGATGATACCCATCAAGACCACCGGCATTTGGCCATGAGCACGATTACCGCCACGCGTTACACCAAAAACGTGCTGTTTTATGAAGGACCAACTACGCAGAACTTTGCTCCCACGGTTTTTGTGGATATCCAGCAGTCATTGGCCCGAAAAATTCAGGCATTGGAAGCGCATGCCTCCCAAGTGATGAAAACCAATATCGAAGGGATCGGCATCGCGGACCTAGTGAAATCGTCCGCACATTTTCGGGGGATTCAGGGCAGGGTGAAAACAGCGGAAGGTTTTTTGCCCTTACGATTGTTCATCAATATCGGAGCATGACGATAACCGCCACGATGGTTCCTCACTCACGCCCCTTTATCGAAACTGATGAACTCCAGACGGCGATCGAAGTATTACGATCTCGCCGGCTGGCCCAAGGAGGGATGGTCGAGCAGTTTGAGCGTGGAATGGCGGCCTATTTTGGCCTGGCCGGCGGAGTTGCCGTCAGTTCCGGAACGGCGGCGCTGGAGGTCGCACTCCGAGCATTCGGAATCGGGCCAGGCGATGAAGTTGTACTTCCAAGTTATGTCTGTGCCGCCCCGCTGTTGGCCATCCAGCGTGTCGGAGCCATCCCACGAGTCGTCGATATTGATCTGGAGACGTTTGCGATCGATCCGGAAGCAGCGCGACAGGCCCTCACATCGAGGACCAAGGCCATGATTGTTCCTCATCTGTTCGGTCTTCCCGCTGATTTGACGGCTCTTGAACGGTTGGGAGTGCCGATCATTGAAGACTGTGCGCAAACGTTAGGCGCGATGGAACAGAGAAGAATCGTGGGATCAGTCGGTCTTTTAACTATTTGCTCATTTTACGCGACCAAGTTGCTCTGTACCGGTGAAGGAGGGATGGTGTTGTCCCGCGACGAAAGTTTGTTGGAACGAGTGCGCACGTTGAGGGAATACGACGAGGCGCCGTCCCTCCACCCGGGGGCGACGAATGTCAAGATGACTGATCTCCAAGCCGCGATCGGATTGGCGCAACTGAATCGTCTGGCATTTTTCCTCGAACGACGAAGCTCTATCGCGGATGAATACCGAGCGACACTGGACGGTACCGAACTTGTGAAGCCGATCGTACCGGCCGGACGCACGCACGTGTACTACCGATTTGTGGTGCGCATGACGGACCTGCACAACCAGGTGAACGGCGTGAGTACTGTGATCGCACGATTTGAAGACCGTGGGGTCCAATGTCGGAAGCCGGTGTTCCGGTCCCTCCATCGCTATTTAGAATTGGAAGGCTTCCCCGCTTCGGAAGAAGCAGAGCGTACGGCGCTCTCGATCCCGCTGTTCCCGTCGCTCACGGACGAAGAGGTGGCTCAGGTGCATGTGGCGCTGTGTTCGGAGTGGGCATGAAGACGCTGGAAACGGAATTGGCGCCTCCATTCTACGCCACGACGTGGCGCTGGATGACTCCGGTCGTGTCCGGCGCGGCACTTGGGACCATCGCTCTGGCCATTCCCGCTGTTCGAGAACTCTTTCAACTTGAAGGTCTGCGATGGCTACATATCTTTCTCTTTGCGTTTCTCGGTACCGGAGCCCTGACCCCGCTGATGGTCAGGATCGGCCATCGATGGAACCTTGTCGATATTCCGGCCGATCGTAAGATCCATGTTCTCCCCACTCCACGGCTCGGCGGTCTCGCTCTCTATGCCGGCTTCCTCGGATCGTTGCTGCTGAACTCCATCATACCCGATTGGATGGTTGCCATTCTGGTGGCCGGCTCTCTACTGTTGATCATCGGCGTCATCGATGACATTCGAGAGCTGCCGGCCTGGGCAAAACTGTGTGGACAATTGCTGGCAGCTGGTATTGTGATTGCCTCGGGCAAGATCTTGACATTGTTTCCGCTCGGACCATTCGGAGATGCGGCCAACATTGTTCTGACTCTCTTGTGGATCGTCGGTATTACGAACGCGTTCAATTTCTTCGACGGGATGGATGGATTGGCTGCCGGGCTTGCCGTGCTGATGGCAGGGTTCATGGGCGTCGTGGCATTTGAAACCGATCAGTCAGGGTTAGGTTGGCTCGCGATCGCCATGATCGGAGCTGGTCTCGGGTTTCTGCCGTACAATTTTTGTGGCGGACGACCGGCCGTCATTTTTCTGGGAGACGGCGGTTCGACTTTCATTGGATTCACGCTGGCCTGTCTGGCGGTGAAGGGCAACTGGGCGGACTCGAATCCTATTGTGTCCTTCAGCAATCCATTGCTGATCTTTGGAGTTCTGATCTACGACATGGTGCATATCACCGTCGAACGGGTTGCGACGGGAAAGGTTAGATCCGTGAAGGAGTGGCTGGACTATGTTGGAAAGGATCACCTTCACCATCGGCTGGAGCGGGCCCTCGGTTCACGGCAGGCCAGTGTTGCCATGATTTTGCTCTTCACGATCTGTCTCGGACTGGCAGCGCTGGCGCTCCGACAGGCCGGTACGACGGAGGCGGTGCTCCTCCTCATTCAGGCCGGTTTGGTCGCCGCGATGATCACGGTACTGGAAATCAGCGGTCGCCGCCGATAAGGCTTGGCTCTCGCCCGAACCTTGAAGCATGGTATGGATCCGGTGGTCGACAAGCGACTGATCAAGCGGCAGTCTTCTGACCAGGTGCTCTCGTCACCGTTGGAATGCTTGCTTTTAGAATAGGAAACAGGTAAGCCTCTTCGCCAATTTCAATAATGAGGGCATATGAGACTCGAAGGTCTCCAACCAAACGCCGCAGTGCGCGGTATCCTTCCTGATGCCCTCGTCACTGTCGTCAGTGTCCAATGGTTCGGATCGGAAGCGCTTGAGCTCACCTACAAAGATCCCGGAGGGCGCGTCGCCAATCAGCTTCTTTACCGTCACGATGAGAACCATCTAGAAGTTGTCGAAGCGGGTCGTCCATGGAGTTTTGACGGCGATGGTGCCCTGTTCCGGTTAGTTTCCGAAGCCCATCGCATCCGACTTGCTCATCTCTTCGATCCTGTCCTTGCGGTTCACACCTCAGTTGTGGAGCCGCTACCGCATCAGATCACGGCAGTCTACGACGCGATGCTTCCCCGGCAACCGCTCCGGTTCTTGCTGGCCGACGATCCTGGTGCCGGGAAAACCATCATGGCGGGACTGTTGATGAAGGAGATGATTGCCCGGGGCGATCTGCAACGCTGTCTCGTGGTATGTCCAGGCAGCCTTGCGGAGCAATGGCAGGATGAGCTCTATCGGCGTTTTCACTTGCCCTTCGAGATTTTGACAAACGACAAACTGGAAGCGGCCCGAACCGGCAACTGGTTTCTTGAAACCAACCTCGTCATCGCTCGGCTGGACAAGCTCTCCCGTAATGAAGATGTGCAAGAAAAGGTACAGGCGCCGGATTGCCGTTGGGATTTGATCGTCTGTGACGAAGCCCACAAGCTGTCAGCCACGTACTTCGGAGGCGAAATCAAATACACCAAGCGCTACAGATTGGCACAGCTTCTCTCAACGTTAACCAGACATTTTCTCCTCATGACTGCCACTCCGCACAATGGAAAGGAAGAGGACTTCCAGCTGTTCATGGCCCTGCTCGATGGCGATCGCTTTGAAGGCCGCTTCCGCGATGGTGTCCATCAAGTGGACGTGTCGGACCTGATGCGCCGGATGGTGAAGGAAAGTCTGCTCAAATTCGATGCAACCCCGCTGTTTCCGGAACGAATTGCCTACACGGTTCCCTATAAGTTGTCACCGCCCGAGGCTCAGCTCTACAAAGCCGTCACCGACTATGTGCGCGATGAGTTCAATCGGGCAGAAGCGCTGCAGAACGACAAACGCGCTGGGACGGTGGGCTTCGCCCTCACGATTTTGCAACGTCGCCTGGCGTCTTCACCGGAAGCCATCTATCAATCGCTCAAGCGCCGGCGTGAACGGCTGGAGAGCCGACTGCGTGAACTGGAGTTACTGCAGCGAGGAGGGCAACCTCCGACAGTTATTACCCCCATCGAGCCTATGCTCGACGAAGAGGACGTGCAAGATCTGGAAGATGCGCCCGATAATGAGATGGAAGATGCTGAAGAGCAAATTCTCGATCAGGCGACCGCTGCACGAACTATCGCAGAACTCAAGGCAGAGATCGGGACGCTGAAGAACCTAGAAGACCTTGCTCTGTCGGTTCGCAGGAGTGGTGCGGATACGAAATGGCGCGAACTTGCGAGCCTATTCGGAGAGATTTTTACCCCTGCGGCTTTGGCCGAACATGTGGCGGAAGCCTCTCCGCCTTACGGAAAAGGCAGCATTCCGAAGCCAACCGTCTCTGCCCGTCAGAAGTTGGTCATCTTTACCGAACACCGTGACACCCTCAACTACCTCGCCAATCGTATCGGAACGCTGCTCGGTCGGGAAGAAGCCCTCGTGATCATCCACGGAGGAATGGGTCGCGAAGAGCGAATGAAAGCTCAGGAGTCCTTCAAGCATGACCCAGAAGTCCAAGTGCTGCTGGCCACGGATGCAGCGGGAGAGGGAATCAACCTCCAGCGCGCTCATTTAATGGTGAACTACGACCTGCCGTGGAATCCCAATCGGATCGAGCAGCGCTTCGGGCGCATCCACCGCATCGGTCAAACCGAAGTGTGCCACCTCTGGAACCTCGTGGCAGAAGAGACCAGAGAGGGCGATGTCTACCGTAGATTGTTGGAGAAGTTGGAAGAGGCGCGAAGTGCATTGGGGGGTCAAGTTTTCGATGTGCTCGGTAAGCTACAGTTCGACGGCAAGCCCCTCCGCGATCTCCTGATCGAAGCGATTCGGTATGGCGAACGGGCTGACGTGCAGGACCGTTTGTTCCGCGTCGTGACCGATGCCTTTGACCGTTTGAAACTGCAAGACCTTCTTGAAGAACGGGCCTTGGCACACGATGCGATGGACGCGAGCCGCGTCTATCGCATCAGGGAATATATGGAACGAGCCGAAGCACGGCGACTGCAGCCACATTACGTCGAGTCCTTCTTCCTTGAAGCCTTTCAGCGCTTGGGTGGAACAACGAAGCAGCGGGAGCCCCGCCGGTACGAAATCACCCATGTTCCTGCGCCGGTGCGCAACCGCGATCGACTCATTGGCATCGGCGAGCCGGTCCTTTCTCGCTATGAGCGGATCGCGTTTGAGAAGGCGCTCGTCTCTCCGCCAGGCCAGGCATTGGCCGCGTTTGTGTGTCCTGGCCATCCGCTCCTGGATGCGACCATCGACCTCACGCTTGAGCGGAATCGGGATCTGCTGAAACGTGGCACGATTCTCGTGGACGAACGAGACATGGGAACCAAGCCCCGTGTGTTGTTCTACTTGGAGCATGTCATCCAGGATGCAAGCCTGACACGGTCTGGCGAACGACGAGTCGTCTCCAAACGCTTGCTCTATGTCGAACTTGATGAGAGCGGCCAGGCTCGCCATCTGCATTATGCCCCCTACCTCGACTATCGTCCGCTCAAGTCCGACGAGCCTTCTATAGAGGTGATTCTAGCTAGATCAGAATGCGCATGGCTCACGCGCGAGCTGGAGCACAAGGCCCAGGGTTACGCCGTGGCCAACGTGGTGCCGGAACACCTTCAAGAGATCCGATCGCGGAAGCTCGAGCTTATCGCAAGGACTGAAGCTGCCGTCAAAGAACGACTGACGAAAGAAATCACGTACTGGGACCATCGAGCCGAACAGCTCAAGCTGCAAGAGCAGGCAGGCAGGGCCAATGCCAGACTCAATTCAGCCGAAGCTCGCAAGCGGGCTGATGGTCTTCAAGCTCGATTGGAAAAGCGCCTTGAGGAGCTCAAGCAAGAGCGGCAGCTATCACCCTTACCGCCTGTGATCATCGGGGGGCTGATGGTTGTCCCCATGGGGCTTCTTGCCGCGATAAGCAACCAGCCGTTAGCTACACGATCATCCTCCCCCGATACACAAGCATCGGCTGCACGAGCCCGCGCGGTTGTTATGGAGATCGAACGAAACCTCGGCTTTGATCCGGTGGATCGAGAACAGGACAAACTGGGTTATGACATCGAAAGCCACGTCCCTGGCACCGGCAAGCTACGGTTTCTTGAGGTGAAGGGGCGAATAACTGGAGCGGACACCATTACAGTCACCAAGAACGAAATTCTGTATTCGCTCAACAAGCCCGATGACTTCATTCTCGCGATCGTGGAGTTTGTGGGCGACGACTCGCACCTGGTCCACTATGTTCGTCAACCCTTTCAGCGCGAGCCTGATTTTGGCGTGACGAGTGTGAACTACAGTTCCCAGGAGTTGATATCGAGAGCGGAGATCCCCCGGTGATCGCGCCAAACGAATTTCAGGCTCTACTGAAAAGCCTCCTATATTCTCAATTGGTTCTCGGGCCCGTGTCAAACGCAATTAGACGCAATAAAAACGCAATTCCAGCGCAATTCTTCTTACAACTCATTGATAAAGAGCTGCTTCCTGGCTAGCATGTTCCAGGATGACCGCAGGCAAATGCGCATTGCCACGAGGAAAAGATTCGATGCATGAGATGAGACCTTTGGAGAATGCCAGTTCTAGGGGAATGAGGTTGCTGCCAAGGCAAGGAAGCTTCATCGGCAAAGCACCAATCGGGCTAGCAGATCACTTGGGAAAGGCGGTTGTTTCATGGCCAGAACAAATCTCTTAAACACCCGCACGACCAATCTGCTCGAACTGATCGGGAACGGGAGGATCTATCGGGTGCCTCCTTACCAGCGCGACTACTCTTGGGAAGAGGAGCAGTGGGAGGACCTCTGGAACGACATCATCGATCTGCGCGGCCGGCCGGATGACCGGCACTATATGGGCGCTCTCGTCGTGGAAGGAAAGAGCGATCGAGAGTTCCTTATTATTGATGGCCAACAGAGGCTGGCAACATTGAGCCTTCTATCCCTTGCGGTCATCGCCAAGCTCAGAAAAATGGCAGAGAGCGGTAAGGACCCGAACGCCAACCTCGAGCGGGTGGCTGGACTGCGAAGTCGGTTCATCGGCGAGAAAGACCCGGCTTCACTTGTTGAGAGTAGTAAGCTGTTCTTGAATGAGACGGACAATGCGTTCTATCAGGACTATCTTGTGCAGCTACGTCCTCCCTTGAATCCACGGGGACTACCGAAGTCGAACCGCTTGCTCTGGGAATGCTTCGAGTACTATCAAAAACAACTGAACGCTGTGCCTGAATTTGGAACTGATGGCGTTGTTCTCGCTGAACTATTGTCCGAGACGATCGCTCGACAGCTCATGTTTATCTTGATCACGGTGGAGGATCAAATAAACGCCTACACGGTCTTCGAAACGCTGAACGCCCGTGGGCTTGAGCTGACGACCACCGATTTGCTGAAGAACTATCTGTTTTCCCGAGTCCAAGTGGCGGCCGATCTGCAGATCTTGCAGCGACGGTGGCGGGCGCTGGTTGCCACGGTCCGGCAGGAACGTTTCCCGGAATTCCTACGGTATCACCTACTGTGTGAGCAACCGAAGATTCGAAGTGAGCGCCTTTTCAAGTTGGTGAGAGAGCGGGCGCGGTCTCCGCAGGATGTCTTTGCCCTGTTGAATGCTCTAGAGGCTCGCGCAGAACTGTTCGCAGCCTTGTCCGACCCTAACCATGGATATTGGGCCGAACTGACTGATGCCAGGCCGTTTATCCGTGAACTGAACCTGTTTCGCGTCCGACAGATGACGCCGCTTATCTTTGCCGCATGGGAGAAACTCTCGAAAGCGGACTTTGTCCGTCTCCTCCGGCTCATCAGCGTCATCTCCTTCCGGTATTCGGTGGTGAGCAGCCTCAACACGAATGCGCTCGAACCGATCTATCATGGGGCAGCGAAGGCGGTCCTCGATGAGGTCGCGGTCACCCCCGGGCAAATATTTGAACGACTGAAGCCCATCTACGTGGAGGATGGAAAGTTCGAGCAAGACTTCGCGTGGTTGACGCTGGAAACCGCTGGACAACGAAAGAAGTTGGCGAAATATATGCTTGCGCTCTTTGAACAGGACGCATCCGGCCGCGCCTGCGACCCTGATACGGATCCCGCCACAATCGAGCATATTCTTCCAGAGAACCCTCTCGATGACTGGAACGAGCACTTTCCTCGGGCACATTGGGATTCGGCTGTATACAGGCTAGGGAATCTCTCCCTCTTGGAGCCCGCTCTGAATCGCCAAGTCGGCAACCTCTCTTATGCGAGCAAGCTCACGGCCTACGGGCAAAGCGCCTACACATTGTCGCGCCAGGTAACTGAGATGGCTACTGAACAGTGGACGCTCGAACTGTTGAATGAGCGCCAGCGGAGACTCGCCAAGCGGGCAGTCCATCTCTGGCGTTCGGACTTTGCCTGATAGCGATCATCAGATGATTCGAAAGAAACTCATCGAAGTCGCTCTGCCGCTGGAGGCTATTAACCAGGAAGGTTCGCGGCGAAAGCCAAAGGCGCCAGCCGGCTATCCGACGACGCTGCACAAGTGGTGGGCGCAGCGACCCGTTGCTGCAGCACGCGCGGTGATCTTTGCGCAGATGGTGGACGACCCATCGTCCTTGCCAGACCTCTTTCCAACGGAGAAGAAGCAGGAGAAAGAGCGGCAGCGGTTGTTCAAGATCATCGAAGATCTGGTCCAATGGGAGAACACGACGAACGAGAAAGTGTTGCAGGCGGCAAGGGACGAGATTTGGCAGAGCTGGCGGCGGACCTGTGCAGAAAATGCCGATCATCCGCGCGCCAAGGAATTGTTCAATCGCAACAGGCTGCCGGCCTTTCACGATCCATTCGCGGGCAGTGGCGCGATTCCGATGGAAGCTCAGCGCCTGGGGCTTGAGGCCTTTGCTTCCGACCTGAACCCGGTGGCGGTTCTCATCAACAAGGCGATGATCGAGATCCCGCCGAAGTTTGCCGGCAAGCCTCCGATGAATCCCGAATCACAGAGCAAGATCGGTGGCCAATCAGGGTCCTGGCCCGGCGCAACAGGTCTCGCGGAAGATGTTCGCTACTACGGCAAGTGGATGCGTGATGAGGCAGAGAAGCGCATTGGTCATCTGTATCCCAAGATCGAAGTCACCAAAGAGATGACAAAGGACAGGCCAGATCTGAACCCATACGTCGGCCAGAGGCTGACCGTGGTCGCGTGGCTCTGGAGTCGCACGGTGAAAAGTCCCAACCCGGCGTTCGCAAATGTGGAGGTGCCCCTCGCCTCGACCTTCATGCTCTCCACCAAGGCGGGCAAGGAGGCCTACGTCGAGCCGGTGATTGAGGGTGGTAACTATCGATTCACGGTGAAGACTGGTAAACCGAAGGATGCTGAGGCGGCGAAGAACGGCACCAAGCTTGCTCGCGCTAACTTTTTCTGCGTGATGTCAAATGCTCCAATCTCGGGCGACTATATCAAAGGTGAAGCCGAGGCTGGGCGCATGAGTATGCGGATGATGGTCACTATCGCCAAAGGCGAACGAGGGCGTGTCTATCTGCCGCCGACCGAGGAGATGGAGAATGTCGCACGCAAGGCCGTACCCGAATGGAAGCCAGATGTGGTGATCTCCGGCAGCACACAGTATGTTGGCGTGAGCCCTTACGGAATAAAACAGTTGTCGCAACTTTTCACCGACCGCCAGTTAGTGGCGTTAAACACGTTCTCCGACCTCTTGCCACAGATACACGATCGGGTGAAGCGTGACACGCTGACCGCGAGTTTGTGTGACAATAGCAAGCCCCTTGACGCGGATGGCACCGGCGCAACGGCCTATGCTGACGCGGTGGTGATGTATCTGACTTTTGTAATGAGCCGCGTGCTGCATTATAGCAGTACACTCTGTGCATGGCTCCTCAAGGATGCTGCTATCGCACGGACATTCACGAAACAGGCATTTCAGATGTCGTGGGATTTCGCCGAAGGTAACGTGTTCGGGAGTTCGAGCACTGAGTGGAGCCAGTGTTGCAAAATAGTAGCAGATGCAATTGAGCAGCTGCCTGCCACAGTACCTGGAACAGTTCGGATGGCAGATGCTGCAATTGGACTGAACTCAATTTCCGGGAGAGTCGTATCCACTGATCCGCCGTATTACGACAACGTCCCCTACGCGGACCTTTCCGACTTTTTCTACGTTTGGTTGCGCCGCGCGCTAAAGTCGGTTTTTCCCAACCTCTTCGCCACGCTCGCAGTGCCCAAGATCGAGGAACTGGTCGCGTTTGCCTATCGCCACGACGGCAAGGAGAGAGCCGAAGCGTTTTTCCTTGACGGCATGACCCGGGCGATGCGCTGCCTTGCTGAACAGGCGCACCCAGCCTTTCCGGTAACCATCTATTATGCATTCAAACAGTCTGAGCACGATGATGAGACAGGTACGGCCTCTACAGGATGGGATACTTTCCTGGCCGCCGTAATTGCAGCTGGATTCAGCATTACCGGAACCTGGCCAATGCGGACAGAAGGCGATAATCGACAGCGCGGAGTTGGCGCCAACGCACTCGCGTCGAGCATCGTCCTTGTCTGTCGCCCGCGCTCGGCAAATGCGCCCACAGCTACTCACCGCGAATTCGTAAGTGCCCTGAAGGGGGAATTGCCTGAGGCCCTCGCACATCTGCAAGCCGGCAACATTGCTCCGGTGGATTTGGCGCAGGCGGCCATCGGTCCTGGCATGGCAGTCTATACCCAATACAGCAAGGTGCTTAACGCCGAGGGCAAGCCGCTTTCTGTGCGTGAGGCGCTCGCACTCATCAATCAGACCCTCGACGAAGCTCTGGCCGAGCAGGAGGGCGACTTCGACGCTGACAGCCGTTGGGCATTGGCCTGGTTTGAACAGTCTGGCTTTACTCCTGGGGAATATGGCGTGGCTGAGACTCTCTCCAAGGCGAAGAATACGAGCGTCTCAGGATTAGTCGAGGCTGGCATTCTGTCCTCGAAGGCGGGAAAGGTCAGATTGCTCAAACCATCCGAGCTGCCCGACGACTGGGACCCAACCACCGATAACCGTCTCACCAACTGGGAAATGGTGCACCACCTGATTCGCGTACTTGAAGCGGGCGGTGAGGGAGCGGCGGCGGAACTGGTCGCGAAGCTTGGTGCCAAAGCCGAAACTGCCCGCGAACTCTGCTATCGCCTCTACACCCTCTGCGAGCGAAAGAAGCGTTCAGCCGAGGCGCTGTCCTATAACGCCCTCGTTCAAAGCTGGCCGGAGATCACCAGGCTGGCGCGAGAAGGGCAAGAGGGGAAAGGTGGAATTGCAACAACGGGCGACCTGTTCGGGTGAGCGGCAAGGTGTCCTTCTATGAAGTACCCATGGCAGTCCAATGTATCCTTGACAGAAGGACACCTATAGGACAGCCCGTGCAAGAGGGCTGAAGGGAGCCAATACCGATGGCGATCACCAATCACGAACGTATCGGGAAAGCGCTGGATCTGCTCAAAGAAGGGCTCCAGCCTTTTGTCGAGCGTGAGATGAAGGCTCAGCATGCCCAGCTCTGGTTCGAGCAGGTCAAAGCGTCGGTGCGAGAGACACAGTCGAATCTGTTCGGAACGGAAGACAAACCTCGCTGGGATGTCGCTGCGCTGTTGGGCGTGATGTGGAACCAATGGCAGCTCGTGTTCCGAAAAACACTGGGGCAGGCTGAACGGTCGCTCGTCAGTGAATTGCGGGATGTCCGCAACAAGTGGGCTCATCAGAATCCTTTTTCCGGTGACGACACCTACCGCGCGCTCGATTCTGCCTCCCGGTTGTTGACTGCTGTCTCCGCATCACAGGCCGACGACGTCGAGAAGATGAAAATGGAACTCTTGCGCGTCCGGTTCGATGAGCAAGTGCGGACCGAGAAGCGGAAGAGCGCCGGCACCGCCATCGAAAGCCAGGCGACCGGTGGGCTGACGCCTTGGCGCGAGGTCGTCACTCCGCACAAGGATGTCGCGAGCGGACGCTACCAGCAGGCTGAGTTTGCCGCGGATCTCTGGCAGGTCCACATTGGCGAAGGATCCGACGAGTATAAGAATCCTGCAGAGTTCTTCCGACGCACGTTTCTCACCGAGAGTTTAAAGCGCTTGCTCGTGGGAGCGGTTCAACGGCTGGCAGGAAAGGGAGGCGATCCGGTCGTCCAACTCCAAACGAACTTTGGAGGAGGTAAGACCCATTCGATGTTGGCACTCTATCATCTCGTGTCGGGAAGCGCCCCCGGCGAATTGCTTGGGGTCGATACGGTCATCAAAGAAGCCGGTGTCTCAAAATTGCCTGCCGTGAAGCGAGTGGTATTGGTCGGAAATCGCATCTCGCCTGGTAATCCGGTCGTCAAGTCCGATGGCACGGTGGTTCGAACCCTATGGGGAGAACTCGCTTGGCAACTAGGGCATGCAGCGGGCGGAGTGAAGGAGGCTAAGAAGGCGTTCAAGCGGGTTCAAGCCGATGATGAACGGGCCACCAGTCCTGGCGACGTGCTGCGAGAACTGTTCAACGAATATGGCCCCTGTCTCATTCTGATCGACGAATGGGTGGCCTATGCGCGGCAGCTGCACGACCAAAGCGACCTTCCAGCCGGCGGCTTCGAGACGCAGTTCACGTTCGCTCAGGTCCTCACTGAATCAGCGAAGCTCGCGAAGAATTGTTTATTGGTCATCAGTTTGCCCGCATCCGACACAACCGGATCGCCTCACACGCGGGTTGATGATGTGGAAGTAGGTGGACAGAGGGGGCGCGAGGCGCTGAACCGGCTCCAAAATGTGGTGGGGCGAGTCGAGTCATCCTGGCGGCCGGCAACTGCGGAGGAAGGATTCGAAATTGTCCGCCGACGCCTGTTCGAGCCGCTCGTCGAAAAGAATCAGTATGTGGCACGCGACACAGTCGGAAAGGCCTTCTTCGATTTGTATTCCACCCAGGCAGCGGAGTTTCCGCCCGAATGCCGAGAATCTGATTATGAAAAGCGCCTCAAGGCCGCGTATCCTATCCATCCAGAAATCTTCGACCGGCTCTACACGGACTGGTCTACGCTGGTGAAGTTTCAGCGGACGCGCGGGGTGCTGCGCCTCATGGCGTCCGTGATCCATAGTCTCTGGGAAAAAGGGGACCGGAATCCCCTGATTCTTCCTTCCAACATTCCGATCGACGATCCGCGCGTTCAGTTCGAATTGACACGCTATCTGTCCGACAACTGGGTACCGGTGATCGAAAAGGATGTCGATGGCCCCAGTGCCTTGCCGCTTCGCCTGGATAGTGACGTGCCCAATCTTGGGAAGTATGCCGCCGGGCGACGTGTGGCGCGCACGATTTACCTGGGGTCCGCTCCGACGGCCACAGCTGCGAACCGGGGCATTGAAGATCGTCGCGTGAAGCTGGGCTGTGTGATACCGGGCGAGTCGCCCAACATCTTCGGCGATGCGTTGCGACGGTTGAGCAGTGCGGCGACCTATCTGTACCAGGACGGAGCCCGCTATTGGTACTCGACACAGCCGACGGTGACGAAGCTGGCCGAAGATCGGGCCGAGCAGCTGAAGCGCAATCCCGACAAGGTGGCGCAGGAGCTCGACCGACGGCTTCGTGAAGATCTTCGCAAGACCGGTGACTTTGTTCGTGTGCATCCTATGCCTGAGTCAGGCCAGGATGTGCCCGATGATCTAGACGCCAGGCTCGTGGTACTAAGCATTGACCATCCGTACAGCAAACAGCCGGGAAACCAAGCCGAGGTTGCAGCCAAAGCGATCCTAGAATCACGGGGGAACAGCCCGAGACTCTTCCGCAATACGCTCATCTTCCTCGCGGCTGACCAGGTCCGGCTCCAAGACTTGGACGAAGCCGTGCGGCGGTATCTCGCATGGGAAGCCATTCTCGCAGAGAAAGTGTCGCTCAATCTTGACCCTCACCAAGTCAAGCAGGCTGAAAATCAACTATCCGCAGCCGACGCTGTCGTGTCGGCACGTATCCCAGAAACGTATCAATGGCTGCTGGTGCCGGGGCAGGCTAACCCGCAGGCGCCCGTGGAATGGCAGGTCATTCGCCTCTCCGGTTCGGATACCCTCGCCGTGCGAGCCGGCAAGAAGTTGGGGAAAGATGGGCTACTGAGTATCTATGGTCCGACTGTGCTGCGTCTCGAAATGGATCGTGTCCCTCTATGGCGCGGCAAGAATCACGTTCCGGTCCGACAACTGGTCGAGGATTTTGCTCGGTATCTCTACCTGCCGCGATTGCGGAACCCCGAGGTGTTGCTGGAATCGATTCGCAGTGGGCTCGGCCTCCTCTTATGGCATCAAGAGTCGTTTGCCTACGCCGACAGCTTTGATGAAGCCGCTGGGCGCTATCGTGGCTTGCGCTATGGGCAGCCTGTTCTAATCACAAGCACCGATCCGGGACTGCTCGTTCGGCCGGAAGTCGCGATGCAACAGCAGGAAGCCGAGGCCAAGACGGTTCCTGCCACGGCGGGACAGTCGGAAGCAGAGTCCGGCGCTCGACCGAGCGGGGGAGGAACTGGAGCGGTCACGGGTGTCGTACCGACGCCCAAAGGACCGCGCGCCCCAAAGCGTTTTCATGGAAGTGTCAACCTCGATCCTACCCGCGTGGGTCGCGATGCTGGACGGATTGGCGATGAAGTTATCGCCCATCTTGTTGGGCTGATGGGATCGGATGTGATAGTGACGTTAGAGATTGAAGCTGAGATTCCGAACGGCGCACCGGAGAATGTCGTCCGCACCGTGACTGAAAACAGCAGAACGTTGAAATTCACGAGCCAAGGATTTGAAGAAGTGTAGAAGAACATCGATCGGCGCCCACCGATTCCTTTAACAATCCGTTGCTGATTTCGGTCTTTGAGCTACGACATCATCCATATCGCCGCGATGATCACGGTACTGGAAATCAGCGGTCGCCGCAGATAAGGACTTGCACTCCTGCTCTATTCCCGCTAGAAGATCCCACCATGGTTCCCACCGTTGAATGGAAAGACGGCGCCGTTCGCCTGCTCGATCAGAGCCGGCTGCCAGAAGTAGTGGAATTCCTCGACTGTCGAGACTACCAGACTGTTGCGGATGCGATCCGTACTCTGAAAGTTCGTGGAGCGCCGGCGATCGGGGTGACGGCAGCGATGGCTGTTGCCTTGGGCGCTCAGGCGATCAATGCGACGGATTATTCTTCCTTTGCACCGGCGATCTTTAAAATCTGCGACGAGTTAGCGGCGACCAGGCCGACCGCCGTGAATCTGTTCTGGGCGATCGAGCGGATGAGAAAAAAACTAGAGTCCTTACGAGATCAGCCGGTCTCAGCGATCAAGCAGGCTCTCATAATGGAATCCCAAGTG
>PHGD01000095.1 GCA_011090425.1 Nitrospira sp. LK70
ATGGTCCGTGAAGGCAAAGCGAATCTTCGGATAGAGCGGTGATGCGGGAGCTGGACGGACGCGCATGCCAAACCTCCTGTGGTTACAAGAGAATTTGGTCGCTGATTCTACATCAAGACAGATCAACTGCGGAATCCGGGATGATAGGTGACGAACATCGCCGGTAAGCCTTGTCGTCGGTGTCCTTTCCTATCGTCACCTACGATTCTTAACCTCTCGCTGACGGTTGCCGACTGCCATTCTAGTTGCACGAATCGCCGATATTTGGTACGGATGATACCATTCCGGGGAGGTAGACGGAGTCGTTATGGGAAAATCGTTGATCATCGTTGAGTCGCCGACGAAGGCGAGGACCATCACCAAATATTTAGGACGTGGCTATACCGTGATGGCGTCGGTCGGTCACATCAAGGATCTACCGACCAGCAAGTTGGGTGTCGATCTCGAGAACGATTTCGAACCCCAGTATGTCACCATCAAGGGCAAGTCGAAGGTGTTGGCCGAGATCAAGAAAAGGGCCGAGGAAGCCGACAAGGTTTTTCTGGCGCCGGACCCGGATCGTGAAGGGGAAGCCATCGCTTGGCACATTGAGCAAGAACTGCTCGGCAAGTCGAAGAAGAAAAGGAAAGATGGGAAGATCTTTCGGGTGTTGTTCAATGAAATTACGGAATCAGCCATCAAGCGCGCCCTGCAATCGCCGGGCGAGATCGATATGAAGCTCGTGAATGCTCAGCAGGCTCGCCGCGTGCTGGATCGCATCGTGGGGTATCAAGGCAGTCAGTTGCTCTGGAACAAGGTCCGTCGAGGGCTCAGCATGGGGCGCGTGCAGTCGGTGGCCATGCGGCTGATTTGCGAGCGTGAAGCGGAGCGTGAAGCGTTCCGATCCGAAGAGTACTGGTCCATCACCGCGCTGTTGGCCGGAGCCAATCCACCGGCGTTTGAGGCCAAGCTCCACAGTATCAATGGCGAAGAGGCCTCGATTGAAAACGCTGAGCAAGCCGGCCGTATCGTCGGCGAGATTCAAGGGAATAATTTCGTCGTCCAATCGATCGAGCGTCGAGAAAAGAAGCGGAATCCTGTTGCGCCGTTCATCACGAGCCGGTTGCAGCAGGAAGCTTCGCGAAAACTGCATTTTTCACCGAAGAAAACGATGACTCTCGCGCAGCAATTGTATGAAGGCATCGAAATCGGTGCCGAAGGGGCGACCGGCCTGATTACCTATATGAGAACCGACTCGCCTCGCATTTCCAACGAAGCCATGAACGACGCGCGTGAGCTGATTCAATCGCGATTCGGGGTGGACTATCTCCCGGGCACGCCGAATGTGTACAAGACCTCAAAGGCCGCCCAAGAAGCACACGAAGCGATCAGGCCGACGTCGGCAGCACGCGACCCTGAATCGATCCGCCAGTACTTGGATCAGGACCAGTACAATCTCTACAAGCTGATTTGGAACCGATTCATTGCGTCACAGATGGTGCCGGCGATTTTGGATGTGACACGGATCGACACGTCACCGCTCGGAACACCAGACAGATATATCTTCCGCTCGACCGGAACGGTCGTGAAGTTTCCCGGTCATACGATTGTGTACATGGAGGGTGTCGATAAGGAGTTGCCATCCCAGAAGCCCAAGGCTGATCAGGAGGCGGACGACGACGAGCGCCAACTACCGGCTCTGTCCGAAGGAGAGCAATTGCGGCTCGTTGAGCAGGAGGGGCAGACGGTGCCGGGTATGTTGTCAAAGCAACATTTCACCCAGCCGCCGCCACGATATAACGAAGCGCTTTTGATCAAGGAACTGGAGGAAAAAGGTATCGGGCGACCGTCGACCTATGCCGCCATCATTTCTACGATCCAGGATCGCAAGTACGTGGAAAAGACCGAGGGACGCTTGGTCCCGACGGAGACCGGAAAAACCGTGAACGATTTCCTCCTGAAGGGATTCCCTGAACTCATCAACGTCGACTTCACCTCACAGCTCGAAGAACAACTGGACGAGGTGGAAGAGGGGAACAAGCAGTGGGTTGCGGCGGTGCGCGATTTTTATATGCCGTTCACCAGAGAAATGGAGCGGGCAAAGACGATTCCTGGTCCCAAAGACACGGTCGAACCTCCGACCAACATTCCTTGTGAGAAGTGCGGACGGATGATGGAGATCAAGTGGGGCCGTAACGGCAAGTTTCTCGCCTGTCCTGCGTACAAGGACGATCCCCCGTGCAAGAACACCCAAAACTTTGAAAAGCTTCCGGACGGCACCATCAAGATCGTGCCCAAGCAGGAACTCACCACCGATCAGGTCTGCGACAAGTGCGGAAGCCCAATGGTAGTGAAGACCGGACGGTTCGGCAAGTTCATCGCCTGTTCAGGCTACCCCCAGTGTAAGACGACCAAGCCGATGGCCCTCGGCGTTAAGTGTCCTCAACCAGATTGCGGTGGTGATCTTGTGCAGAAGCGGACGCGCAAAGGCCGGTCGTTTTTTGCCTGCAGTAATTATCCCAAGTGTGAATTTGCCCTCTGGGATCGCCCCGTGCCCAAAGCTTGCCCGACCTGCCAGGCTCCGTTTTTGATTGAGAAAATCAGCAAGCAAGACGGCCGAAGCGTCCAATGCCGCAATCAGGACTGCGGCTACCGCGAAGCAGGGTGACGATTCGAGATTGTTTCCTTCTCCTCGTTTCCAGTCCATCAATGACCACAGTCCTTGCTTCGCGTGGATCACGATTAACCCGACAAGCTTGATGTCCATTCATCATATTCGCGCAGTGGTGGTATTGCTGTGTGCAGGTCTGATCTGGATGCCTCCAGTTTCTGCCGAAGAACCTTCTCCTAGGATGGTTGGGAAACAAACTGTTGGGCTGATGGTCGGCGGAATGCTGCCGGTTCGAGTGATGGAGGGACAATCGTCTAAGTTGAATGGGGTCGCCGTGCATCCTTCATGGCAAATTGAGTTGACTGATCCGGTCGGCTCCAGGTGGTGGAGTGGCTCGATTGCACTGGGAGCCGAGTTGGCTGTGTTAGGGATCACGCAACCGACCGGCGCGTACGGTATTGGCTTCACGCCGAAGGTGGTCTATACGCTTGCTTCGTTCGGCCGGCTGAAGCCCTATCTCGAACTCGGTGGCGGCCCGATCTGGACGAATTTCGATGGCCGCATTCCCGAAGAGGGATCGAATTTCAATTTCCTGGTCTGGGGCGGCACGGGCGCGACCTATGATTTGACGGCACGATGGGCGCTGAGCGTCGGAGTCCGTTTCAGCCACATCTCCAACGCCGGCACCGCTAACCCGAACGCCGGGGTCAATTACCTGCTGCCGTTCGTCGGAGTGACCGCTAAGCTTTTCTGATGAATGGTGAGGGTTGAGCCTGATCGAAAAAGTCGGCAGATAAGACGGTCGGAGCATACAGGGCTACAATCAGGATCGTAGCTCTGGGAATGATACGGGGTCCGAGCTCTTCAATACACTTCAGACGAGCGGGTCAGAGGCATTGTCCGGGAGGCGCTGCACAACTTTCCATCCACATCGGGGCATCGGAAAGCGGGTATCGGGTCGCGTTCTCATGTTGCGGGTACCTACCGTTGCCTCGGGGAGACGCCTGGTGCCTTCGGGACCGTACTGATTCCTCCGGGAGGCGCGGGCGCATAATTGGGATTCACGTGTTCCCAGACTCCGGCATGTTTCCCCTCCACCCCCCACCCTCGCACGTACAGCAGTGCCAGCACCGGCTCGGTCTGGAATTTCATGGTCCCGGTCACTCGTCCAGCCACCGTCATCCGCCCCCACTCGCGATAGGTCTGAGGCAGTTTGTTCTTCTCCACCATCACCCAGTAACATCCCGCTTCGAGGCTGCTCCGATCTAAGGGAAGTTGGGGCGCATAATCCTGGTCCAGCGGCCGATTCCTCAGGCGCAGCCAGAGGTACTGTTCGTTCGCTTCCTCTTCGATCAGGGTTCCACCCAGTAGCATCACCTTCCCGTCGTACTTTTGCGGATCGGCCATCAGATCCGTGAGTGTTGCGCCACGTTCAGACATCCATACATACTGACGCGGAACTTTGGAACATCCTGCCGCCGCCAGCGTGAGGCTGACGACCAGAAGAAAACAGAAAGACGCCCGCTGGAGTCGGCCGCAAGTAGTCATCGGTTGTCGCCCTTGGTTGATTGTACGACACACCACGGAGACTGGGATGCGTCGATCATCGTTACCGCCGGTACGTTGTCTGCTCGTTCGCTCTAGCTTCCAGCGCGCGGGAAGCAATGACCTGGATCCTCCATTCACTCTGAGTGCATCGCGATATGAAGATGGAAGGCCTCCTCCAGAAAGGGATACCACTCACGTCGGCGCACCGGGAAGCGGGTATTGGGCCGCTTCCTCTTATCGTCACGGGTACATACCCGGGCGCCGGTACCTGTAATTACCCGGGGCGGCCCCGGGCGCATTCGGGTACTTGGTCCCCCCGGGAGGCGTGGGGATATAATTGGGATCGGCGTGCTCCCAGACTCCGGCATGTTTCCCCTCCACCCCCCACCCTCGCACGTACAACAGTGCCAACACCGGCTCAGTCTGGAATCTTGTGGTCCCGGTCACTCGTCCAGCCACTGTCATCCGTCCCCACTCGCGATAGGTCTGAGGCAGTTTATTCTGCTCCACCATCACCCAGTAACATCCCGCTTCGAGGCTGCTCCGATCTGAGGGAAGCTGGGGCGCATAATCCTGGTCCAGCGGCCGATTCCTCAGACGCAGCCAGAGGTACTGTTCGTTCGCTTCCTCTTCGATCAGGGTTCCACCCAGTAGCATCACCTTCCCGTCGTACTTTTGCGGATCGGCCATAAGGTCCGTGAGCGTTGCGCCACGTTCAGACATCCATACGTAGTGACGCGGAACTTTGGAACATCCTGCCGCTGCCAGCGTGAGGCTGACGGCTAGAAGAAAGCAGAAAGACCTCCCCTGGAGTCGGCCGCAAGTAGTCATCGGTTGTCGCCCTTGGTTGATCGTACGAAACACCACGGAGACCAGGATGCGTCGATCATGGTTACTGCCGGTACGTTGGCTGCTCGTTCGCGCTGTCTTCCAGCGCGCGGGAAGCGACGACCTGGATCCCCCATTCACTCTGAGTGCATCGCGATATGAAGATGGAAGGCTTCCTCCAGAATCCCGCACCCCGAGGGATAGCACCTACGTCGGCGCACCACAAAGTGGATATCGGGTCGCCTTTGCCTATCGCTGGCACCTACCGAGGCTTCGGGGAGACGCCGGGCGCATTCGGGAACTCACTGATGCCTCCGGGAGCCGCGGGCGCATAATTGGGATCGACGTGCTCCCAGACTCCGGCTTGTTTGCCGTCCACCCCCCACCCTCGCATGTACAGCAGTGCCAGCACCGGCTCGGTCTGGAATCTCGTGGTCCCGGTCACTCGTCCGGCCACTGTCATCCGCCCCCACCCGCGATAGGTATGAGGCAGCTTGTTCTTCTCCACCATCACCCAGTAGCATCCCGCTTCGTCGCCGCCTAGATCGGCGGGAAGGTGAGGTGTGTAATCCTGGTCCAACGGCCGATTCCTCAGTCGCAGCCAGAGGTACTGTTCGCTCGCTTCTTCTTCGAGCAGGGTCCCACCCAGTAGCAGCACCTTCCCAGCGTACTTCTGCGGATCGACCATAAGATCCGTGAGCGTTGCGCCACGTTCAGACATCCATACATACTGACGCGGAACTTTGGAACATCCTGCCGCCGCCAGCGTGAGGCTGACGGCTAGAAGAAAGCAGAAAGACCCCCGCTGGAGTCGGCCGCAAGTAGTCCAAGTAGTCATCGGTTGTCGCCCTTGGTTGATCACACGAAGCACCACGGAGACCGGGATGTGTCGATCATGGTTACTGCCGGTACGTTATCTGCTCGTTCGCGCTGTCTTCCCGTGTGCGGGAAGGAATGACCTGGATCCTCCATTCACTCTGAGTGCATCACGATATGAAGATGGAAGGCCTCCTCCAGAATCCCGCCCCTCGAGGGATACCGTCCTTAAGAACGTGCCGTCCCTTACCTGGTCTGCATCGGAGCATTCACCACCTGCTGGCCCAGGTGAGGGTACTGGTTCTGGACGACAGCCAATGTCGTCTTCCGCGCGTCCTGCACCTGGTAGGTGTACGATGTCCCCATGGCTACGCGTCCGGGGAGATCCAGAACTAGGCGCCCGATATAGGCTGTGGTCTCAGGCGCAACCGAAAAGTTCACGCCCACGTCGCCCCCCATGGCCGACAACCCTTCATGGTGAAACGTTTTGAATAGATAGGTGCCAACCGGCAGGCGCGCGACGAAGATCCGCTCCTCCCCTGGTTTTGCATCTAATTCATACCGAGCCAGATAGGGGTGCCTGCCTTTCGGATCAGTGGCCTCCACTCTCAAAATCTCAAATTGATACGTGAACCCAGCCGCGTTACGACCGAAAAGCCGGTTAAACCAGGAGTCGGGTGCATCCTCCTCCGCTTGCACAAGCACGGATCCGATCACGATTCCCCCGTCCGGCCCAGCCGGTACGATGGGTCCTCCTGTCATATCGAGCGACGGCGTGCTACAGCCTACCAGAACGGCGATCATGGTGAAGCAGAGTGCTCGATCGAAATAGGTGGGCTGTCGCAACATCAGGTCTCTCTTCCAGGACATCCCGGTGGTCCTATGGAGATGGACGGTCATCGGGCGCACAGACTGCCACCGATCCCGAGGAAGAGTCAAGGTCTCCGCCAATGAGCTTTTCTTAGGGTTAGGATTGGAGAGCTTTACGTCGCTCTTAAGTCAGGCATGCATGAAGGAGAAGAATCTGTTCATTTTCCACCCACAAGCGACAGATGCCTTGCATCGACGTTGATGAAAAGACACCCACCCTCTTTTTAGGTCTGTCACCGATATCATGCCCTCTCTACTGTTGCAACGCCCAATGGGACCGTCTCGCAGGACAAAAATCCTTTTTGAGCCGGCTATTTGTCCGAGCTCGACTAGGGTCATTCCGAGACTTCCCTTCTCAGCGAAATGTTTTAATGTCTTCAATAAGGCTATGCAATGAACGAACACTTATCCAGGAGCAAAGACGTGGAAGGTGGCGGTGAACGTGATAGTCGGGGTTGGTATTTGATCCGCACCAGGAACTTTGGGTTGCTTTGGTGGGGTCAGATGACCTCTCAAATTGGAGAAGGTCTCAATAAAGTCGCCCTACTCTGGTTCGTGTATACCCTCACCGGGTCTGCCCTCAAAATGACGATCGTCGGGTTGCTCCAAACCGTTCCGCCTTTGTTGTTCGGCCCAGTGATCGGAGTTTTTCTAGATCGCCTACCGAAGAAGATGGTGATGGTCTGGGTAGATTTGATTCGTACGGTCATGACCTTTCTCATCCCGGCTTTATTTGCTCTCGACCTCCTTTCCCTTGAAGGCCTGTATGTCTTGATCTTCTTGACCTCGATCGTCTCGACTATCTTTGGGCCTGCCTTGGTGTCGGCTGTCCCGCGCTTGGTCCGTCCGTCTGAATTGGTGACGGCGAATGCTTTGATCCAAGGCACGAATAACATTGGGTTGTTGCTGGGGCCGGCGATCAGCGGTCTGCTCATCGTGATGATGGGCGCGGAGAATGTCTTGTATGTGAATTCTGTGACATTCTTCGTTTCGGCCCTCTGTCTCCTTTCGATGCGGTTCCATGAAACCCTCAAGGCAGCCGAAGAGGCCGGCAACATTTCCGCCTCCGTGCTCGACGACCTAAAAGTAGGATTTCGATTTGTCTTCGGCACACAATCGACGGTTTTTCTTCTGGTCATAATCTCGGCTTTGTACAACCTGGGTGCGAGCGCCTTTGTTTTCATTCTGCCGGTGTATGCGAAAGAGTTTCTCCAAGTTGGCCCCGTTCAACTGGGCTGGCTCTGGTCCGGCCTCGGAGCCGGTATGCTGGCTGTGTCCACCTGGCTCGCCTGGCGATATCACGGAGATCTGCGTAGCCGCTTGCGTCTCATCGTTCGTGGGATGACGGTGGGGGGCCTGGCGGTCTGCAGTCTCAGTCTGCTCGAAACACCGCTGGTCGCCGCTGCGGTGGTCATTGTTGTCGGAGGCAGCACAGCGGTCATGAATCCCGTCGTGTGGACCCTGCTGCAGGAGGCCACACCGGAACACCTCATGGGACGTGTGCTCACGACGTTCAGCACGGGATCGATGGCCGCCGCCATGGCCGGCATGACCGGCTTTGGGTGGATGGCCGACGCCGTCGGCCCGGCGCAAAGCCTTATCGGACTTGGTCTGGTTCTGTTGCTCACGGCAGCTGTGGCATTCCGGTTTATGCGTCAAGCAGTCACTTGCTTCTCCGCTTGAGTCAGGATGCCCCATATGTTGTGTGCAGTTCGTGATTGGCAATTGTGGCAACTCTCGTGCGTGGCGGATAACGCGGCCTGGCGTCGATGGCTTGCACGCCGCCCCATCCTTTCTGCGCGTCGGTATAAACAGTCGACTCTGGCGACACGTGTTGGCAGACGAGGTGCACCATCGTGGCTCGGGTGAAGGCGGGTGTCACCGCCAGGCGCACAGGGCCGTGAGCAACAGAACCAGGCCCAGTCCAAATTGATCGATTCTTGACTGAACCGGAAGCTCAGGTGGCGGGGGCTCGTCTCGATCGTACGTTAAGTCCGCAATCGTTTGTTGTTCGAGACGATGGCTAAACACCGATGGGACGGTGTCTTGGCTCATTTGGAACTGATTGATTTTTAAGCAACATTTCTTGGATGGCTTGCTTGCGTTTGATCTCTGTGATAAACCTATCAGCTGTGAAGTCTATTCTAAGCGGTCAGGCTTTCCTAATCTTACGATCCGCTGAAGGGTGGGCCGAGTGGTCTCTGCTGAGAGACACTCGACTTTTCATCAGGCCAGCCATACTGGTTCAACGTCCCTAATATACGACTGCGATGGACATCCTCATCCTTTTAGGATTGATAGGGTTATCCGCTATTATTTCAACGGCCGAGATCGGTTTCTTCTCGGTCAACGAAACTCGACTGAAAGCGTTGGCGCAAAACGGTAGTAAACGGGCAGCCAAAGCCCTTCAATTGAGGAGCGACCCTCAAAAGCTCCTCTCGACCATCCTGGTAGGTGACCGCCTCGTCAGCACTGCGACACCTATGTTGGCCACCTTCATCACATTGAATGCCTACGGGGGCAAGAGTGTATTCGAAGAAGCGATCGCGGTCATGGTCGGTATCTTGACCTTTGTTCTCTTAGTGTCGGTGGATGTCATCCCAAAGACCCTAGCGGCAAAGTTCTCCGTACCAGTGACGCTGAACATGGCTTACCCTATCTATTGGGTCCAGGTCATGTTGAGACCTCTGCTTTTTCTGATCGTCCCTCTGATCTACAGTTTGACGGGGGGAAAGGGGTTGACGCTTCCCTTGGTGACGGAAGAAGAGCTGAAAATCATGTTGGACCAAGGAAGAAAGACCGGGGAATTAGAATCGGAAGAAGTCAAAATGATTAAGAACGTGTTTCAACTGAAGGATATTACGGCGGAGGATGCAATGACCCCGCGCCTCTACGTATTTTCTCTCGATGGGAACCTTCGACTCAAGGAAGCACAAGACCTGCTCTATAATTCCAAGTATTCCAGGATTCCGCTCTATGACGGTATGCTCGATAACATCACGGGGATTCTCTACAAGACAAAGGCGCTGACTGAATTGGCCAAAGGGAAGACCGATTTGCGCCTTCGCGATATCGCCCATCCTCCGCTCTTCGTCCCAGCCGGCAAAACGGCAGACGACTTGATGAAGCAGTTCCAGCAGGAAAAGCGGCATATGGGAGTCGTCGTCAACGAATTCGGCGGTGTCATGGGACTGGTGACGCTTGAAGATCTTCTCGAAGAAGTCGTGGGTGAGATCGTCGATGAAACGGATATCACGGAAGAACTCATCAAACGTATCGGAAAGAACCAAATCCTGGTCCATGGACGGACGGAAGTTCGAAAAGTGAACGACTTCTTGAAAGTCGAGCTTGGTGATGAAGCCTTGACGATCGGAGGGCTGATCCAGGAAAATCTTGGCCGCATCCCTCGGGCAGGAGAAGAACTCCGCATCGAGAATTGCCGCCTGGTGGTCCATGAGGCAGACCCACGATCGATACGAAGCGTGCAAATTTTCAAAGTCGAAAAAGTGCCTGTTCCGGTCGAAGCCCCGGTGTGACTAGCCTTCTTTTTGTTGCTCAATCAAGTCTAAGAAAGCCTTCTCGTCAAGGACCGTCACCCCTAATTCCGCAGCCAGATCGAGTTTAGAGCCAGGGTCTGTGCCGGCTACGACGTAGCTTGTCTTCTTGCTGACGCTGGAGGACACCGTGGCGCCCAACCGTTCGACCAGCGCCTTGGCCTCATCTCTCGTCAGCCTCATCAATCCACCGGTGAACACGAAGCTCTTACCCGAGAAAAGCAACGCTGTCCGGTTTTGAGGTGAGGTCATATCGACGATCGACAAGCCTAGTGTATGCAGTTGGTCGATGACCCGTCGGTTCGAGCTTTCTTGGAAGTAGGAGACCAAACTTTCGGATATTTCGGGACCGATCTCTCGCGTCTCCTGAAAGCGGTCGCGGTCAGCCGACATGATGGCATCAAGAGAGCCGAACTCTTTCGCGAGCACTTTTGCGACGTGTCGCCCTACTTGTCGGATTCCCAGGCCCATCAAAAATCGGTCGAGCGAGACGTTTTTGCTCCGAGCGATGGCGTCAAGGAGAAGGGTCGACGATCGTTCCGCAAAACCCTCGAGTTCAAGAAGTTGCTCAGGTCTCAGCCGATACAGGTCGGAGAGATCCTTCACAAGGCCGTGGTCGACCAATTGGGCAACCGTTTTCTTACCCAGTCCGTCGATATTGAGCGCGGCCTTCGACGCAAAGTGTTCAATGGCGCCTTTCAGTTGTGCCGGACAGGCGGCTTGGCCTGTGCAGTAGAAGTAGGCACCCTCTCTTGCCACGGCGGAACCGCATATCGGACAGTGAGATGGCATGTGGAAAGGGTCTGACCTGACTTCATTCGAGACGGGGATCCGCTCCGCGATGGCTGGAATGACATCCCCTGCGCGCTCGACTCGAACCCTGTCGCCTATGCGGATGTCCTTTCTTGCCACCTCATCGGCATTGTGTAGGGTTGCTCGGCTGATGGTGACCCCGCCCACTTCTACTGGCTTCAGTAGGGCGAGAGGGGTCAAGGTTCCGGTCCGGCCGACGGAGATGGCAATGTCTTGTACCTCCGTGATTTCCTTCCGAGGAGCAAACTTGAACGCGACGGCCCAACGAGGGCTTCTGGATTTCATTCCAAGTCGCGCCTGCCAATCCCCACGATCGACTTTCACCACGACTCCATCAATTTCATATGGGAGATTCTCGCGATGCTCTTCCGTTTCCCGGTGAAATGCCAAGACCTGGTCGATGGTTTCGCATCGTCGGCGAAGGGTAGGGACCGGAAGTCCACAGGCAGCCAACGTCTCCAATTCGGCCCAGTGCGACGGGGGATGACTTCCGGTCATTGCCATCACTTCATAGCAAGTGACGACAAGCGGCCGAGAGGAGGTGATCTGCGAATCGAGTTGCCGAAGAGAGCCGGCAGCGGCGTTGCGTGGGTTTGCAAAGGCATCGTCCCCTCGTTCCGTCATTCGGCGGTTGAGCGCGTGAAAGTCGGAGAGACGCATGTACACTTCGCCCCGCACGGCTAGATGATCCGGGTACGTGCCGGTCTGCAACTGTAGAGGTAGCGATCGAATCGTGCGGAGATTAATGGTGATATCCTCGCCGACATTGCCATCGCCACGGGTTGAACCACGAACAAACGTCCCGTGATCGTAGACCATTTCAACCGACAGACCGTCGAATTTTGGCTCGACCGTGTACTCGACTTGATCCGTGCCCAGCTCCCGTTTCATGCGCTGGTCGAAGGCCAGGACCTCTTCAGAATTCACCAAGGAATCAAGACTCAACATGGGTCGTTCGTGTTGTACCTTGCCGAGTTCGTCCAGAGGAGGGGCACCGACGCGTTGTGTCGGGGAATCCGGGGTGACCAGCTCCGGGTAAGCCCGCTCGAGGGCGACCAAATCTTGGAACAACCGATCGTACTCCCCATCGGAGATCTGAGGGCAGTCCTTGACGTAGTAGAGATAATCGTGGTGCCTGATCTGGTCCTTCAGTTGAGCGAGCCGCTCTTGCTCGGAGCGAGTGACTCTCGAAGGGGGCGGAGAGTCGTCAGAGAGTGAATCCTGTCGCATCGCTGTTCTCAACGAGGTGAAGCCTCGACGATCATCTTTAGGGTGACATGAAGGATAACGTTCGGCATGAATGAGGAGAGCGGCCGGATCCGTATTGACCCTAGCATAGCGCTGCGGAAACGGTCAAACCAGACCGGCCTGGTTCGCTTTGACTTTCGCTTCCGTGGTCACTATTCTAAGAATCTCTTCGGCAGGTCTGAAATCAGCAGAAAGCCTGGGCAAAGGAGGATGTATGCAGAAGGGAGAGCAGCGGGTCTGTGAGCGCGCGCCGAGGATTCCTTTATTGGGAGTACTGCTCTGTACTGGTTTGCTGGTCAGTGGGTGTGTCGTGTTAGAGGAAAAATACAACGCAGAAAAGGCCAGAAGCCTGAATTTTCAACGCCTGCTCGCTCAGGAAGAAAAGCGGACGGCTGAGCTCGACAGCGAAATCAGGCATACCAAGGCTGAACTGGCTGAATATGAGGCGAGGAATCGTGAGCTGTCTACACAGGTGCAAGTGACACGAGAGCAGATGGTACGGCTCCAAGAAGAGACCGAAGCGATCCGGGAAGCGACCCTGCTGGAACGAAAAGCCTTGGAGGATATGCAGCGGAAAGGCCATTCTCCTTCAACCAAACCGAAAAAAGCTGAACCGCCGAAAGCTGCTTCTGGTCGCAGCGCAGGCAATCTTTCAGACAAGGGTATGGCGGCTGTGACCGAGCCGCCTCCTCCGCCTAAGGTAGCAGCGGGAACTGTGCATGTGGTGAAGCCTGGGGAAACCCTGTTCAGCATCAGCAAGCGGTATGGAATTGAGGTCGATAAGTTGAAGATGCTGAATAATCTGCCGGATGACATCGTCGAGATCGGACAGAAGCTCCAGGTAGGAGCAGAGTAAGCGGAACGACATGAGGACCGCGACCTATTCACTCACGCTGGATGAGTTTCGCTCGTACGCAAAGCAGGGCAATCTCATTCCTCTATTCCGTGAAGTGTTGGCGGACCATGATACGCCGGTTTCGGCCTTTGCCAAGATCGATCACGGTCCTTCCGCCTATCTATTGGAAAGTATTCAAGGGGGAGAAAAGTGGGCCAGATATTCATTTCTTGGGAGTGGGTCTCCGCTCGTCATCTACGAAGATCGTGGCGATCTTTGCCTGAAGAAGGGGTCGGAGTGCCGTCGGATCCCTAGTCGAGGAGCGCCACTGGACCGTCTCCGTGAAATCATGGAGACCTATCGCACCGTGACCGTTCCGGATTTGCCTCGCTTCGTGGGTGGAGCCGTCGGTTACCTCGGCTATGACATCGTCAAGACATTCGAGGATCTTCCCTCCCGCAGAAAGGACCACCTCGATCCGCCGGAGTTTGCCTTTCTCCTGACTGAGACGCTGCTCATTTTCGATAACGTCTCGCAGAAAATCAAAGTCGTGGCTAATGCGCACGTGAAGTCAACATCGGACAGAGACGTTCGCGCAGCCTATCGTGAAGCGACGGACAGGATTGAAGCGATGATTGCGAGAATCCGGCGGCCTCTGAGGCGCGTCAGGCCGAAGCGTCGCTGCGCTCCAATTCGGTTTACGGCAAACATGAACAGGGCGGATTTTGAAAAAATGGTGTCTCGCGCCAAGGAATACATCAGTGCCGGAGATATCTTTCAGTGCGTCCTGTCACAGCGATGGGAAACGAATCTCCAGGCTTCCCCGTTTCAACTCTATCGGGCCTTGCGACTCGTGAATCCCTCGCCGTACATGTATTACCTCAGGATGGCAGGAGTTGAACTTGTGGGCTCGTCTCCCGAAATTCTTGTGCGTTGTGAGGACGGGCTTGTTTCGGTACGCCCTATTGCCGGCACAAGACGGCGTGGCGTGACGATGGATGAGGACTCGGAGTTCGAGCGCCGTCTCCTTGCCGATGCCAAGGAACGGGCCGAGCATATTATGCTGGTGGACCTCGGACGCAATGATGTCGGTCGCGTGGCTGAACAGGGGTCCGTCCAAGTCGAGTCATTGATGAATGTCGAGCGATACTCGCACGTCATGCATATGGTCTCGAATGTCACAGGCAAGCTGTGCGCGAACAGGACGGTGTACGATGTGCTGAAAGCTTGTTTTCCAGCCGGTACCGTGTCCGGTGCCCCCAAGATCAGAGCGATGGAAATCATCGAGGAACTTGAGCCGACCAGACGCGGACCCTACGCCGGCGCCGTCGGCTATGTCGGGTTTTCGGGGAATATGGATATGTGCATCAATATCCGCACGGTCGTTGTCTCTCGGCATCGGGCCTTCATCCAGGCCGGCGCTGGCATCGTCGCCGACTCGAACCCGGAACATGAGTACGAAGAAACCTGCAATAAGGCTCGCGCCATGATGAAGGCGATCGAACTGGCGGAACAGGGGTTGGAGTAGAGGCCAAACTGAACGATCCGCTGAACCACGTCAATCGGTACAAGCCCACTTTTCAGACCTCTCAACCTTTTTTGGTGCGTTGTGCTTTTCAATCAGCCGACTGGGTTAACCCTAATCCACCGAAAGGCTGAGCCTCACTTCTTTTGACCCTTCATATCGAGCCCTACCCCAGCTTATTTCTGACGCGGCGAATCACTTCGCCTGTGAATTCAGCGGTTGTCGCCCGTCCCTGTAGATCGACTGTCCGTATGCCGTCCGAGACCACCTCGAAGACTGAGTTTTCAACGGCACGTGCGACGACGGCTTCCGGCTCGCCCATATAGGAAAGCACTGAGGCGCCGGCCAAAATCATAGCCATGGGGTTGGCGAGGTTTTTGCCGAACAACATGGGCGCCGTACCGTGCGGGGCTTCCGACATGACGACACGGACACGCCAGTCCTGGTCCAGGCTGAGAAGAAGCGATTCCGATCCGGCGATGGAACCGAACAGTTGCAGGACCAGGTCGCTCAGGCAGTCGCCATCCCGATTCAGAGCGGGGATGACGAGCGCCTCACCGGAATGGGTCAGCAGCAGTGCATATGTCGCATCAATCAATTGAGGCTCGTAGCGGATGTTGGGGTGACGGCGGGCCGCGGCGTCCATCTCCTCCTTCAGCAGGCCTTCGTAAATCGGGCTGACAGTGTATTTGGGACCGCCGAAAACTTTGGCACCGAGCTTCTCAGCGTGAAGGAATGCATATTCAGCGACCGCACGACAGTCCCGCCGCGTTATCCGTTCCGTCCGATAGGCTGCTTCTTGGAGCCCTTCTCCTTCGCGCCATTCCTTTGCCCCATATGCCCCGCCGACGGCCATGCGGATCACCGCAATCGGTCCGTGGACGCCACCGACAGGAGTGATCCCCGGAATGCGTCGCCCGGTCCGAACAATGACGCTCCCGTTGATTCGCTCGCGCACGATCATGTTCGGGCTGCCGACGTCTCCTGCCGTTTCAGGAGTGATCGTGGCGGCTTTCAATCCATAACCAGCCACCGCCATGGCCGCAGCGGCCTCTTCGACGACCCGGTTGTGGGTCGCGCGTCGGTTGCCGAGGCTCAAATCGAAATGCTGGAAGCTGGCTCTGAGGCCGATAACATCAGGATCAAGGACTCGGAGCGCCTGAGCCAGGAGTTCTTCTCCGGTCTGGTCCCCGTGGAGCACGACGATAGACTTGGGCATCACAACCTCGTTGAAAGATTACCGCCATATCCGATGAAACATTTTGGGGGCGAAGATCGCCCTCAGTTGACGGAGCTCTGCGCGAATTTCAGGACTTCGACTAAACAAATATCATAGTGGAGATTACTGTGCGAGAATTAATCTTGAAGAAGGCTCTAGAGTCTGTTGACATTCATTTCATCCAGAGCACGGACGCGGCCAGATAGATAAGACTCGCGAAGTTGCGGGCCCGTTTGGCATAACGGGTGGCAACCGCGCGATAGTGCTTCAGCTTGTTGAAGAAGCACTCGATGCGATA
>PHGD01000013.1 GCA_011090425.1 Nitrospira sp. LK70
ATGGACCCGCCGCAGTTCCTTCCCACTCATGAGTACCCTGTCCTCTCCGACCATCCCGCCCTCCTTGTGAGAGCGGCCAGTCTAGCAACGAAGAGGACATTTCTATCTTGGCCAAAGCGGACATTATCATGTTGGGATTACAGCGCTTGCAGCCGCCGGGCTCGGCGCAGCGTTCGTCGTGACGCAAAAGGGTGTGTCGGTGCGTCCGCGGTTGGAGCGCAATGCAGTGAGCCGGATAAACGAATGATGCCGACACGGATAGATACCGCTGACGCGATGGTCATCGTAAGCAATGGAGAAACGTGTGAATCCCTTAACCCCCATCGATCTCGACGCGTATTTCCACCGAATCGGATTTTCCGGCGAGAGGACTCCGGCTCTGGATGTGCGCCAGATGATCCAGACACGTGACGGTGCCTGTGCCTGTACGGACGGGGACAGACACCCAGCGCAGACGCGGTGAAGGGTGTCAGTCCCCAGGCTCCGCGTGCCCGTCCTTCGACACCACTCAGGACGGTGAGCCTGTCGAACCGTCTCGCCTGGCGTCTCATGTTTACACCCACCCTCCCCGGGCGCATCAAGACGCGCCCCGTCCCGAGTTCGTCACGGACCGTCATGAAGAACGTGAGCTAGCCCGACTCTCGGTCCTTTGACCGGTGAGGCGCGCCTGACGGGTATCTCTTCCGGCATCAGCTTTGCGTGGTAGGTGAGCCTGCCGGCGTCGCTCTTGAGGATTGGGAGTTCAGTAGGCCATACTGCGCCTGTCTAACTGGCTGCGGAAAACTCGATTTGTGTGCTTCGACACGCTCAGCACGAACGGAAAACCTCAGTAAATGCAGCGAGCGCTCCGTTCGTCCTGAGGCTCTCGAAGGATGAACGGAGGGTTTTTCCACAGTCTGCCAGGTGCGCAATGTCATGGATGAGACGACCCGCAAGAGGCTCACGTTAGGCGTAACTCTTTATCATAGGAGCATCCGGCTTGTTTGGGTGCAAGGGCGAAGCCGGTTCTTCAGCGCCTCGGCCGATCCCTGAAGTCCAGGTCGTCGAAACCTTTACTCAGACTGTTCCGGATGAACCGGAGTTTATCGGGCAAGCCGAAGCGTCGAGCATCGTCGAGATCCGCCCGCAAGTCACCGGAATCATCAAGCAGTGGTTTTTCCCCGAGGGGCGCGATGTCAAGCAAGGTGATCGACTCTACGAGATCGATCCTGTGCCCTTCCGGGCGGCATTCGTGAGCGCGAAAGGACGAGTCGCGCAAGCCGAGGCGCGCTCGTGTCGATTCATCGAACTTCGTTCAAACCTTGGCGACTGCTTTGTGCCGATCTCGAATCGAGTCGACCCACTTTGACGACTGCTGAATGTACCTGTTGGGTTCCACGTGGAAGATTCGGAACGATCCCAGTATGGAATGGCTGATTGTCTGTTCTCCGCATACTTTGGATGCAGGCCTGAGTTTGAAGCGTTGCTTGAGAAGAGGCTGAGATCACATGACGGGCACAACCAAAACGTACGACTTCATCATCGTCCGGTCGGCGATCCTCAACTGAAAGAAATGCCGTACCCCAATCAATGCACTTCCGAACATCGATGCCAAAGGTATCACGGTGAATCTCAGGCAGCAGACCTCCTCAGGTGTCCTTGATCTCCTCGATCGACTCCAGGGTGCCCAGACTTACGAAGCGATCAAGATCGACGTCGAGTCGTTTCTCTCCACATATGGCTTTGAATGCTTTCTCATCTCTCGGTTGCCCCAAGGCCAATGTGAAAATCAACCGCCGATTCTCATCTCTGGGAGAAGCGCTGCCGATTGGCTCACTCAATATGAGGAGCAGCAGCTGTACCGCCACGACCCAGTTACTGCTCGCCTCAAGACCGTCAACACTCCATTTCGGTGGTCGGATCTCAAAATCGATCGCCAGACTCAGCCGGAAGCCTGGAAAGCACTTAGTAGCTTCAGGGCATTCGGCAAACATGAAGGTCTGTCTGTCCCAATAGCTGGGCCGGTGGGGTTTCGTGGTCATGTATCGATGGCCGGCAAGCACCTCGATGATGTTCCCGATTTGATTCCAGCAGTGCAGATGATGTCTGTGTTCACATACGGAGCAGTCGAGCGCATCTCTCGCTCAGCTGTGAGTCGCACATCCCAAATGCTGGCTCCCCGGGAACGCGAGGTGCTCCGCTGGATCGCCACAGGGAAGATGCAGTCCGAGGTGGCGAAGTTGCTTTCCATATCCGAGCGGACCGTCGAGCAGCACGTCCGGAACGCAAGAAGAAAACTTGGTGCCCTCAACACGACCCATGCGGTCGCGCACGCCCTGTCTCAGAGAGAAATCAGCCTATGACTACGGGCTGGCCCGGATTGACCTGCCCCTCGCTCAAGTTCACCATATGCGTATTGGCGAATCACGAACCCTGAGCTGCTCCAAGTAAGGCAACACCGGTGTAACTGCCACAACTTTCCAGTAATCGGAGACAGAGACGAACATTGAAGTGGGAACGGTAGGTTGTCGGTATTTGCATCCAGAGGAAAAGTAGAGGGGATTGAGACGACCGTTTTCGCGACGAGCTGGTCGACGTCGGCATCGTCTCCGATGAGAGTGGCTCGAGGAAACTGGTCTTGTAACTCGCGCGCCAGCGCGTCCGGATCGTCGCCCAGAAAAATAGCACAAATCCCGCGCTCGCTCTTGGCCATCAGGATCGACCCCAGCGAGGACTCGCCCACGGCGAACCAGATGTCCGTCCGGGGTGTAGCGCTGAGCATGTCAGCGTGGCATACTGAGGCTCGAATAAAGATGCCCCCGTCCTGGCGGGAGGCCGGTGAATTTGGTGTTCCGGAGCATCGATGGGAGGGAACCCCATGTCGAAGGTAGACGAACTCAAGACAGAAATCGAGAGACTTCCCCAAGAGGAGTTCACCGAACTCGTCCGGTGGCTGTCAGAAAAGGATTGGGAGTGGTGGCACAAGGAGATCGAAGCCGACTCCGCGGCTGGGAAACTGGATTTCTTGGTACGTGAGGCGCTCGAAGAGAAAGCCAAGGGGACGCTCAAGGACCTGTGAAACATCGCACAACGGCGCGGTTTTGGGCTTGCTATGCGCACCTTCCGGAAGCTGTCCAGAGAGTAGCCCGACACAACTTCGACCTCCTGAAAGAAAATCCCGCACACCCGTCGCTGCATTTCAAAAAAGTCGGCAAGCTGTGGTCCGTGAGAGCTGGCCCTCATCACCGGGCACTGGCGATTGAAGATGGGGAAGATTTGGTTTGGGTTTGGATCGGACTTCATGATGAGTATGAGCGACGCATTAAGCAACAAAGCTAACTCAGCACTTCAGCAGCTCGCTTGGAATCCTGCATCAGTTGGTGATCAGACTTCTCCCTGCGCCACAGCCTACGATGTCAGAACCGAGCATTCGACTCTTGAGTGAAAGCTACTTTTTCAGTAGCTTTCACTCCCGAATATACACAGTCGGTTGAGGAACACAGTCCCGTAACTCCCAACACGCCGGATTCAGGTTAGAAGCTGTTCTCGGTGCGTTTCAGCCCCCAGTGATGGATGGCGTTGACGACGGGTTTGAGGCTTCGTCCCAATGGGGTGATCGAGTATTCCACCTTCGGAGGCACCTGAGGATAGACCTTCCGAAACACAATGCCATCCTGCTCAAGCTCTCGGAGTTGCTGGGTGAGCATCTTCTGCGTGATGCCGGACATGGAGCGGCAGAGATCTGAAAAGCGCTTCGTGCCCTGAAGAAGACTCCACACGATAACCACCTTCCACCGGCCTCCAATGACCTGGAGCGTGACTTCAGCAGGACAGGATGTCGGCAACCGTTTCATTCGGTATTACCAACAGCGCGGATAGTGAGTTCCAAAAAAGTGCGTACTTCCCAATGCTGCTGTGCGCATGTTATCTCAGCGCTGTGCCTGATTCAACGCGACGGATTTTTGCGAGGCGCACTAGCAGTCTTGAGATGGGCGTAACGGGAGAGGAGAAGCCCCATGACGACAACACACGAGTCGCGAGCTCAGGTTGATATTCGCAGGAGCTATCAACGGTTTCACACTCAGATCGACTGGCTCGATTCTCATCATTGCTTCAGCTTTTCAAACCACTACGATCCTCGCAATACCCATCATGGACTCCTCCTCGTGAGTAATGATGATGTGGTCAAGCCCAACAGCGGGTTCCGCACCCATCCCCATCGGGACATGGAAATTGTGACCTGGGTCCTCGACGGCGAGCTGGAGCATAAAGACTCAGAAGGGAATGTTGGGATCATCTATCCTGGTCTGGCCCAACGGATGAGCGCCGGCACGGGCATCTTGCACTCGGAGATGAACCCGCACAACAACAAGGACGTGCACTTCATTCAGATGTGGGTCCCGCCGGATACGGAACGGATTGTTCCTGGCTATCAGCAACTCGATATCAACAAGGAACTCGCGAAGGGCGGGCTCGTGCCGATTGCGTCGGGACGTGGGCACAGCGCCGCGATCACAATCAAGCAGAAGAATGCGGTGCTCTGGGGCGGGCGGCTTCAGCCAGGGGTGTCGGTGCAGGTTCCTGATGCCCCCTTTGTTCATCTCTTCATTGCGAAGGGGAGTGCAGACCTGGAAGGCGCCGGTGTCCTTCAAAGCGGCGACGCGGCTCGTTTCACGGCCGCCGGCGCGCGCCGATTGATCGCTGATGCGCAGACGGGGGCTGAGGTGCTCATTTGGGAGACGAATCAGGACTTTCCATCATAAGGAAGAGGCGATGGCGCCGGCGTTGACCGCGACCTTGTCAGTCAACAGTTCAAACAATGGAGGGATGATCATGGCGACACAAGTCACGATTCAAGATCCGGCGAAGGCAAAGGTCTATTTCGAAGCGAAAATGGCGTTTACCACCGGTCCCGTAGAACTCGAACGGATGATGAAGAACCACGAGGTCAACGTGATCGATGTGCGGGCTGCAGAAGACTACGCCGAAGGGCACATCCCTGGCGCGATCAATCTGCCCAAGGATCAATGGCCCACGTTGAAAGGCTTGCACAAGGACAAGACCAATGTCCTGTACTGCTACTCGCAGGTCTGTCATCTCGCCGCGACGGCGGCGGTCGAGTTTGCCGGTAAGGGCTATCCCGTCATGGAATTGGACGGTGGATGGCGTTGGTGGAGGGACGACGACTTTGAGATCGAAAAATAATGGGCGCCTCTTGCGCCTTGATGGTTTTCGGTTGCGTCAGGTGAATGGATAACCTGCATCAGCTTGAGATCATTATTCTACTGCTTGCCGTCGTTCTGGCTCTGACGACGGTCGCACAACGAATTCTGATCCCTTACCCGATTCTGCTGGTGATCGGCGGGCTCCTCTTGGCCATTGTCCCGGGGATGCCCACGGTCACGCTCAACCCCGACCTGGTCTTTTTGGTCTTCCTGCCGCCGATCCTATGGGCGGCCGCCTATTTCACGTCCTGGCGAGATTTCCGCCGGAACATCCGCCCGATCTCGCTCTTGGCGGTGGGGCTTGTGTCGGCGACCACGGCAGTTGTCGCGGCGGTCGCCCATGCCCTGTTGGGGTTCGGTTGGGCTGAAGCAATCACACTCGGCGCGATCGTTTCTCCACCGGACGCCGTATCGGCTACCGCCATCGGTAAACGGCTCAACATGCCGCGACGGATCGTCACGATCCTGGAAGGCGAAAGTCTTGTCAACGATGCAACGGCATTAGTTCTCTATCGGGCCGCCGTCGCAGCAGTCGTCAGTGGCGGCTTCGTGGTGGGCGAGGCGTTGTTCCAATTTGTGTATGCTGCGGTGGCGGGCGTCGTGGTCGGAGTTTTGGTCGGATGGGTCACGCGATGGGTACTTCACGCCATTGAGGACAGTTTTACCGAGATCGCGGCGACGTTATTGGCTCCCTATGTGGCTTGGGTGATCGGTGAATCGATCCATGCCTCCGCGGTGCTGTCCTGCGTTGCCGGAGGCATCTATATACGGCAACACTTCAGCAAGGTAGTTGCTCCGACGACCAGACTTCATGGACGTGCCGTGTGGGATCTGGTCGTGTTTCTGTTGAATGGTGTGATCTTCATCATGATCGGCTTGCAGCTCGGTACGCTCCGGGAGGCTGTTCCGTCGGATCGACTGTGGTCCCTCGTGATCGGCGGGACGCTCATTAGTGGGGCAGCCATTGTCGTCCGATTGGGATGGGTTCCCTTGAGCGCGACAATCCCACGATACCTGAGCCCAAAGCTCCGCGCCCGAGACCCTCTGCCGCCCTGGCCGCATATTTTTTTGGTGGCTTGGACTGGCATGCGGGGCATTGTGACCTTGGCGGCCGCGATGGCCTTGCCCGTTTCGACCAGCACCGGCGCACCCTTCCCTTTCCGGTCGGAAATCATTCTGCTCAGCTTTACGGTGATTCTTGCCACATTGGTCGTCCAAGGGTTGACGCTGGCTCCATTGATACGCTCACTTGGCGTGAGCGGCGGTTCGGAGGGAGAGGAAGAAGAAATGCACGCACGGGAACGGGCAGCCGGCGCGGCGCTGTCGCGTCTGAACGAATTGACCAAGGAAGACTGGACGAAGCCGGCTCATGTCGAGCAATTGGAATTGCATTATGGCGGACGCCTGCGGCGCTTCTCGCCGGATGCCGAGATCGATCCTGACTGTAAAAAAGAAACGAGCGAAGCCTTTCTTCGACTCAGGCAAGAAACTCTCACGGCCGAACGGCTGGCCCTGATCCGGCTCCGAGATGAAGGCACGATCAGTGACGAGGTTCTGCACCGCTTGGAACAGGAGCTGGACATCGAAGCGCTCCGTCTCGGCTTAGGCGAGCAACGACACAGGGCCTGAGGTGTGGCTTCAGGAGCCGTTCGACACGTATCCGGGAACGTACTGGCTCCGACCGGTCCCCTGGAGCATTCTATGTGCCGCACAGATCTCGCCAGGCCCGTGAAGTCGAGCATCAGCGGAGATCCGCTTGAATCATCATGCTCAACTCATATCAAAGTTTGTATCAGGCGCGTTGGCCGTCGTAGATTTTCGCTGAACGCGGATGATGTTCATCATGCCCAAATTCTCGTGGCCCAGGATGTGGCAATGAAACACGAAATCGCCGATGTCAGGACCACGAAAGTCGATCCGGAGCGTGACACGAGGATACGGGTGGCTCGGGTCGCCGTCCCAGTGTGGAACTTCGATCGTGTCGAGGAATTGTCCGCTGATCCCCGGCGCCGGCTCGTTGCCGTTCAGTTCAAAGTTGTTTTGCGCGTCCACGAGGAAGTGAACCTGGTGTAAGTGGAATTCGTGGTTTTCCAACGTACGATTTTCCACCGTCCACTCTTCCACAGTTCCTTGGGTCGCAGTAATGGCAGGCCCTGCATTCGGGTCAAACACCTGTCTGGGTTGCCCTTCCACGAGCATAAAGAACTGTGTCGGTTGGATCTCATCGAAAAACAGTCGCCGCCTTGCGGTAACAGGCGCAGCAGTCAGGCCGGCAAACCGACTCAGGTGAGGGTTGAACGCCTCGAAATGGCCGACGCGGTCATCCTCGGCAGGCTCGTGGTGCCCATGAGCGCGCACGTGAATGTTGAAGAGGGGCCGATTGGGATTATCGTCGCCGTCGATTCCCGTGTTGATATTCCGGGTCACCAATTGCGCCACTTCACATTGGACAGGTGGGGCATTCACGATAAATTCCACTCGAGATGCAGGCGGCAGCCGGAAGTGTCTCACCTGAATCAGACTCCCAGGCTGAGCCCCATCCTGGGAGTTCACCGGCACCCCATCGATTGCGACCACGTCGATGGTTTGTGGGATGCCGTCGAACTGCACTTGCAGGTCGAGAATACTGTCGGCAGTAGAGTTGGATACCCGCCAGAACTGTCGCTCTCCTGCTTCCATGTGAAGGATGGCGGGGGTATAGGTGGTGTGACCGGTTGTGGTGTCAGTCGTGGCGTTCGTGGAGATATGGTTGACCGTCAGGTCCTGAAACGGAATGCCATGAGGGTCTCCCCCTGCGCCTTCCGGCAAGCCTTGGCGGGTCGGCTGGTCTCGTATCATGAGGATGCGATGACGCAGATTCGCAACCGCCGGTTTGAGGTTTTCAATTCCGTCAATGACCAGGGCTCCGGAGGCGCCGCCCAGAACTGCTTGTTCAGATAGGCCGTGCACATGGGGATGGTACCAATACAGACCCGGTGGCTCGTCGGTAGGAATAGTGAGTCTATATTGGAACGTCTGACCGGAATTAATGACGGTCTTGATCACCTCATCGGCGTGGCACGTGGGGGACGTGTTGGTGCCATGATAGTGAATGTTAAGTGACGCCCCTGTCATCTGGGCGTGGCCAGGGCCGCAGTGTGGTGGATTGAGCCGCATAAGTCCCGATTGCGCAGGTGTATTGTTGGTCACGGTAATGATTAACTGATCCCCCGGCTTCACATGCAGCGTCGGGTTTTCCAGTCCGCTCGGAGTCATAAAGCAAAACAACGATCGGTTCGCCTGGTCGGTCCTGGTTTGATAGGAAAATCGGACGACCAACAGACCATCGTGGCTAAAAAGCGCCGGTGGCTGATGTACGACACTTCCCGGAGCGAATCGAGGGCAGGGATTCTCCACTGGTGGAACCGGCTCCAAGAGAGCGACAGCAGGAGGAAGTCCGCCAGTCGGCATTGCAACTTGGGCAAAGGCAGAGACAGGGATCGTCACGAACATCATGACGCCAAACACAATCTTCCAGCTGCAGAAGAAGTCTAGGTAGTCACCGACGATAGCCTTGAGCGACGAGATAAACGGTTTGGCGTAGTCAAGGCGGCCGAAGCCGGTAGACCTGAGCAGAAGCCACATTCGCATCGAGATACTCCTTTCGGTTGTGGCGCTGGACTCGCGGTCTCTGGCCTGGCGAGAATTGAATATCTTAGAATCTCAAAATAAGACTCCTTAGGAAAATGAGCGGGTAACTGATGGCGTCGCCGAGTGAAGCAAGCGTGATGCCAATGAACGGAACGAAGTTCGGTTTATATTTCGAGATGATCTGTCCCAGTGAATCTGCTTACGGTTAAAACAGATTTCTTCGGATCTCAACAAACGTTTGTGACAATTATGACATGGCATGCACAAATGACACAGTGGACGCATGCAAGCAGAATGACGCAAGAGTCAGGAGCTGGTAGGATTGGCGGCTACATGGTTGCGAGTGGCGAGATCAAGATCAGCACCGAGTAGAGTAAGGTCCGGGCGAATATGGAGTAGAGCGATAACTGAGGAGTTCATACTATGGAATCGATCGGATTCATCGGGCTTGGCAAGATGGGTAGCGCGATGGCCGGCAGCCTGCTCAGGGCGGGCTTCAAGCTTCAGGTCTACAACCGCACGCCTGAGAAAGCGGCGGCCTTAGTTGCACAGGGAGCAAAGCTAGCCCATGAACCCAGCGACACCGCCCAACCCGGCGGCATCGTCATCACCATGCTGGCGAACGATCGAGCAGTGGAGGACGTCGTCGACGGTGATCGAGGGTTTGTGGAACGACTCGGTCCTGGCGGCATTCACCTCTCGATGAGTACGGTCTCGCCGCGCCTGGCGCATCGCCTGGCGGAGCAGCACGAACGTTACGGGGTCGAGTATGTCGCTGCTCCGGTGTTCGGGCGACCGGAGGCGGCGGCTGCACGGAAGCTGTGGATCTGTCTGTCCGGCTCCACAACGGCGAAACAACGGGTACGTCCCATCCTCGATTCCATCGGGCAAGGTACCTTTGACTTCGGCGAGGAATCGGCTGCGGCGCATGTCGTCAAATTGACGGGGAACTTTCTGCTGGCCTCCGCCATTGAAGCGCTGGCCGAGGCGTTTGTGTTCGGAGAAAAAAACGGCATCGATCGAAACAGTTTGGCGGACGTGCTGGGCGGTACTCTGTTTGCCTGTCCTGCTTACCAGACCTACGCCAGCGCGATTGCGCAGCAGCTGTTTCGACCGGCAGGCTTCACCGTGGAGTTGGGATTGAAAGATGTCGATCTGGTGCTCCAGACCGCAGCCGACAGCAGAACTCCGCTTCCATTGGCCGGCCTGCTCCATGATCGCTTCCTTGCCGCCGTCGCAAAGGGACGAGGTGACTTTGATTGGTCTTCCGTCTGGTTGGAGTCCGCAGAGAATGCGGGGCTATCGGTCGACGATAAGCATGTGGAGTGAGTCGTCTCGCGATCAGAATCACAGGCAGCGATACAACATGAAGCCATAGTGGAGGACCCTCATGAAGAGCATTACTACGGAGCCTCGCAACATTCTCGATCGTGCTCGGCCGCTAGTAGATCAGGATGCCAAAGAGATCCAACCGTACGGAAGGATCGCGAAACTTCCGATCGCCCTCGCGGAGAACGTCTGCAGCGCCAGTGCGGAGAACCTCAATCAATTGCTCGCCGACACGATGACGCTGCGGGAGATGTACAAGAAACATCACTGGCAGGTGGCAGGCCCGACGTTCTATCAATTGCACCTGCTCTATGACAAACATTACACGGAACAAATTGAACTCGTCGATTCGCTTGCGGAGCGGATTCAGATGCTCGGCGGGATCAGTATTGCGATGGTGCATGACGTGGCGTGCTGCATCGAGGGCCGACCGGTGTTCGTAGCCCACTGGATGGAATGTGAACCCATTCAGGAAAGCCTGTTATGCCGATCCGCATAAGAACCCGTGATACATGGTGCCGTAGTTGCAACTCACTGAATCGACAACTGTTATGGCGCATGGTTTGCGAACAGTCCTGGCGTGTTATACGGATGGGAACCGGCAGATCCGGCTCTTACACGGATCGGCTTGAACATTGTTAGGCGGACGACGAGTTGCGGCTTGAAGGAAGTCCAAGAAGTACGGTCTCGGCACGTCGCCTCTCAGTCTCTCACGTCCCGTCGCCGGCGCGTTGGCGGCTCAGATGTTCGCGGCCATCGACCAGGAGATTCCCCCCGAACCGCCGAATATTCCAAAGTTGCTTGATGTGCTCACGCACCACGAGGGCACGGTTGCGGTGTGATCAACATCGTGCGGTTCGGCCAGAGGGTGCCGACAAACGAACAAGGGATAGTCACCTTGTCTACTTTCGTTCGTTCAATCCCGATACTCTCACGACCTAAAACCTAGGGATCTTTAGATCCTTGCAGATCTTGTTTGCCAGATGATTGGTGATTTCAGTATGGCGAGGTACCGCTGAGCGGGTATTTAAAGAAGAATGATGCCACCAGGAGTGCTTTGCCCCTTCACGCAACAATTCGCACCCATGTCGTCGTAAATGCCGAAGCAGTTCATCCCGTTTCATACTACGATGGACGCTTCTTCAAAATTTCCACCGGCAGCCCCTAACGCCTCCTGGCGATTGAGTTCCAATGCTTCTCGCAGCGTGACTCGGAGTGTCTCAACTAAAGCCTCGCGGCTTTGCTCCTGACAATTGACGCCCGGTATTTCCTCAATCCACCCTATCCACCAGCCCGCATCTTGTTTGATCACAGCCGTATAGGTCTGCTGCATGAGCGCCCTCCTCTGTAGGTGAAAACCACGGGCAGCGCGCATCTATCGCATGAAAAGGTACGAGGATTGCTCATTCCTTGTCAATGTAGCTTCATTTGTATACCCGTGTCTGTCGCTCCTACACGTGGATATCGTTCAGCGAGTGGCTCAGGACGGACGACGATGCCGGGATTGACGGTTCTCAACGCTTATATTCATCCGGGCCCGGCGAGTGCGTAGACCGCTAGCCCGGGGATATGAACCCATTCACGGGAGGGGTGTGATACCGATCCGCATAAGAACCCATGAAGTACGGGCATGCGGCTGCAACTCGTGGAAACCGCGATACAAATAACGTATGGTGTGCAAACTGTCGTCGCGTGTTATGCGGATTGAAACTGCCGGATGTCGCTCTTATGCGAATCGGCCTAAACATAGTTAGCCCGGCATAAGATGGAGGGAGACCCTCAGCAGATGCCGGTCATCTCGGTTTTCTTCGGCATCGTGATCAGGATGTTCTACCGTGAGCACGGGGTCCCTCATTTCCACGCGGAGTATCAAGGCCAGCAAGCGACATTTACGTTCGGCGGCGAGTTGCTGGCAGGTACTCTCCGATCTCGCACGGCGCGCCAACTGATCAGCGAGTGGGCAATGGCGCATCGCGCAGAGCTCGACGCCAACTGGCATCGGATTAAGGCGGGTGAACCACTTGAGGGGATTGCCCCTCTGGACTAGGATGGGGGGAAGGAGGTTTGTGATGGAGTTTCTGCCAATTGTCACGCGGGCCGAATACCAAGGCGAGTACCGGGTCCACCTAACTTTCAATGACGGCCTCGCCAAGACGGTCGACTTCTCAGAGTGGCTCCACGGCCCAGTCTTCAAACCGCTCAAAGACCCGCAGTACTTCCAGCGCTTCTTCCTAGAGGGCGGGACAATTGTGTGGCCAAACGGTGCCGACATCGCACCGGAGACGCTCTATGAGCGAGTCAAGTCCAGTGAGGCCGCCTAACCAGCCGATGGAACGGGCTGGTTCCGCCGGCCGCTCATCGGCAGCCCGTTGGGTCTATAGATTGACTATGGAAGACTTCCCCGAAGACATCTACACAGAACCCGAACCGGAAGTCGATACGCTCGCCAATATGGAACCGCTCGCCGGGATGGCAGGCATCCGGACCGGCACGCGCGGTCTCGACGTCAACCCGAAGCCTGATGGCCCTAAAGCCTAAGCAAACGGCTCAGTGTCGAATAAGGTTCTATTGACCAAAGCGGAACAGGGTTTCCCTCATGGTCACGCTGATTCGTTCATCCTCCTTCTATAGGTCTCCTGCCGAGAGGACTTCGTTCAGGAGTTTGCAACAGAGGACATCGTAAGCCGAGTGTCTTAGGCCGAAAAGCTCGGAGAGGTATAGACCCTTGACATCGCATGCGTGCTGAGCAGATTCTCACTGGGTGTTTTATGTCATGAAAAATGTTTTGCGAGCCACGCCGATGCCGATGAGGCTCGTCATCGGCGTGCTTTTCGTCGTCGGAGTATCAGGCTTGTTCGGATGCAAGGGCGAGGTTGCCTCCTCCGCGCCTCGTCCGATTCCCGAAGTGCAGGTCGTTCAAGTCACCACTCAGACTGTTCCTGATGAACCGGAGTTTATCGGGCAAGCCGAGGCGTCGAGCATGGCCTGGACAAGAAAGTCCGGAGGTAAGCGGTAAGCAAGGAGACGGGATCTTGTCGAGTCCGGACCGATCACGCAGGCATCTGGACGATCTTTTTCGTGCGCTGCTTCGTCTGCACAAAGCCTTGCTGGACGACGAGCGGGTGTCCTATGAGCGCGTGCATGGGCGTATCCCGTCCAATGGAGCGTTTTTGCAGCTGGCGTTGAACGATCCCTGGTTCGCCTGGTTGCGACCGCTGTCTCAACTGATGACCAAGCTCGATGAACTCAGTGAAAAGGATGACCCCTCAACCCTCGAGGCAATCTCAGCTCTGCTTGCTTCTGCGCAGAGACTCTTGATACCGACGGAAGAGGGGGAGGGATTTGGCAGACAATATCACGAGGCGCTGCAACGAAGTCCCGATGTCGGGCTGGAGCATGCGACGGTCAGAGCATTGTTGAAGCAGTCTGTTCAGAAAAAGGGGTGAGTTAGATGAGAGCCCATTATCTTGGTCATGTCGTGTTCTATGTGAAGGATCTCGAACGCTCGTTGGCGTTTTATCGTGACCTGCTGAGGTTCAAGGAAGTCGGGCGAATCTTCAATGGAGCGGCGGCGGCATTGACTTCCGGTCGGACGCATCACGAATTGCTGTTGATCCAAGTCGGCGATGCACCCGGGCCTCCATCGGGCAGGCATCGCGGGCTCTATCACATCGGCATCAAAATCGGCGACAGCCTCGATGAGCTGCGCCAGGCCAAACGAGAGCTGGATCAAGCAGGGATCCCGATCGACGGCATGAGTGATCACACGGTCAGCCAGAGCCTCTATCTCAAAGATCCCGATGGGAACGAGGTGGAACTCTACGTGGATGCGGATGAATCGTTGTGGAAGCACGATCCGGCGGCGGTTGTGTCGCCGATCAAGCCGCTGTCTCTGTAATCCTAATGTGGAGACAAGAGGGAGCAAGCGAGACGGCTGGTCGTCGCTCAGGTCAGACCGGGGAATACAACCTAACAGGCCGTGAGGACGCGGTGCCTGATCATCTGAAGGAGGGAACGGCATGTCGATCTCGAAATGGTTTGTCTTTGTGCTGATAGTCGGCTGTCTGTTGTGTGACGGTCAGAGGCTGTTTGCACAACAGTCCCCGCCCGATGATGAGATCATCAAGCTGGCCGAGGACGTCTACCTGTTCCGACATCACTTTCATCAATCTATTTTCATCACGACGCCGAAGGGCGTGATCGTGACCGATCCGATCAGTTCCGATGCGGCGATCTGGCTCAAGGCCAAGATCAAGACCTTGAGCGATCAACCGGTCCGTTATGTGATCTACAGCCACCACCACGATGATCACATCACCGGCGGCAGCGTCTTCGCCGATCAGGCACGCTTCGTCAGCCATGCGGCGGCGCGGGAGAAAATTCTCCAAGCAGCGGATCCACACACTCCGGTCCCGGACCTTACCTTCACCGACCGCATGGGCATCGACCTCGGCGGCAAGCACATCGAACTCATCTATACCGGAAAAAACCATACGGATAACAGCCTCGTCGTCCTGCTCCCGCAGAACAAACTGCTCTTTGCCGTCGATTTCATTCCGGTCGAGACGGTGGCCTACCGCACGATGCAGAGTGATTATCCCGACGACTGGATCGAATCCCTCAAACAGGTCGAGCAATTAGACTTCGAGACCCTGGTCCCAGGCCATGGCAAGATCGGCAAGAAGGAACATGTGCGACAATTCCGCAACTACCTCGAAGCCCTCAGAGCAGCTGTGGAGGAGCAGGTCCGCAAGGGCGCGACTGTGGAAGAGGCGAAAAAAGCCGTGCGGCTTCCCAAGTACGAGCAGTGGCAGCGCTACGCCGATTGGTTTCCGGAGAATGTGGAGGGGATGTACCGGTATCTCTCTCAGCAGCGGAAGGACAATCGCTGAACGTCCCCTCCGCATTAACTTGATTGCCGCTTTGTTTCCATGGATTGCCGGTATTGCTCCACATAGTCCAGAATGCGGTCCTTCGGTACTCCGAACCAGGCCAATGCATGCCGGATGAGTGTTGCCGACGCCTCGACTTCAGGCTGAATCACCTCGGCCGCACCAACCATACCGAGTCGTTCCGCTTCCGCTGAGCCATGTGCCCGAGCTAGGATCGGAACTTTCGGATTGAGGGCTCGGATGCGACGTACCGTAAGCGCGGCGGATTCAATTTCAGGCAGTGCCACGATGATGAGAGACGCATCCTCTGCTCCGGCCTTCATGAGTAATTCGCGGTGGGAAGCGTCCCCATAGAGGCAGGCAATGTGCCTGGCCTGTAACCGACGAATAGTGTCCGGATTCCGGTCGATGACCACATAGGGAAGACTGAAGGCCTCCAACGCTTTTCCGAGCGAGTTGCCGACCCGGCCGAATCCACAGAGGACGACATGCTGCCGGAGCGGGTCCCCTTCCGGTGGCCAGGGCGTCAGGTCGTGCTGATCATGGGCGACACGTCTCCGACCTATCCAAGCAGGGACATACCGGACGAGAGCTGCATTCATGAGAATGGTAAGGACAGAGGCAGCAAGCGTCGCGTTGTAGACTTCGCTGCCGACATGACCTGCCGCTTTTGCGGCCTGCACAAGGACAAACGAGAATTCGCCGATTTGAGTGAGGCCGATCCCTACCAGGAATGCCGTGGTCCAAGAGTAGCCGAAGAGCCGCACGATGGTCGTCCAAATCGTGAACATCCCGGCCACGATCAAGCCGATCATTGTGGCAAGGAGAGAAAGGTTATCGACGATCACGCGTGGGTCGATTAGGATGCCGATGGTCACGAAGAAAAGCGCGACGAAGGCGTCGCGGAGCGAGAGCAACCGGGCCAAGGTTTCGTGCCCATACTCGGATGCGCTGATCATGAGGCCGGCCAGGAAGGCCCCCAGCGCGAGGGACAGTCCGACCATCTGCGTGACAGCGGCGGTCCCAAGACTAATGGCCAGCGTCACGAGTAAGAACAGTTCATGGTTTTGCGTCCTGGCGACGTGCGTCAGGATCGGCGGGATGACTTTGGCGCCCAAGTATCCCACGGGCACGAGAATCAGCAGCGCCTTCGCCAAGGCTTGACCGATCACGAGCAATCGTCCTGAGTCGAACTCTCCGAGGGCCGGCATGAGCACCGTCATGACGACGACGGCTACGTCTTCGACCAAGGCAATTCCGATCATCACCCGTCCATGCTTTGTACGAAGTTCGCCCCGATCGACGAGGAGACGGGCGAGTACCATGGTGCTCGCCATAGAAGTCACGGCTCCGATCACGATGCTTTGGGTCGTAGACCATCCGCTCAGGCGCCCCACCGTGATGGCCAGTCCGATGGCCAGGAGAATGCCGAGTGGGGCGCCAACAAGGGCAACCCATTTGACCCGCATCAGTTCCTTGAAGGAAAACTCAAGGCCGATCGAAAACATCAAAAGAATGACGCCGATCTCCGCAAAGAGGTCGAACGTGTGCGATCCTGAAATGGTCGGTCCGGGGGTAAATGGACCGATGACGATACCGCCCAACACATAGCCGAGAATCAACGGCTGTCGGGTAAGCCGAGCAAGGACGCCGCCTGCGACGGCCGCAAGGAATACCGTGGCGAGGTCTTGAAAGAAAATGGAATCTGGCTGCACCTAACACCCTCTTAAAAGAATGGATGATTTGGAGCAACGTACATACCATAAAAAAGGTGGAACAATACCGCTATCTCATGAATTACTCGTTAGGTCCGCATAAAGTTCTTGCATGCTGGCCTGGACAACATCTGTTTCGACACCAAGGGAAAGGGAAGCGCGGCGCTGGATACAACGAAATAGGTTTGTAACATGGGTTATGGAACCAGGAACAGATACTCCCTATCAGGGCAGATCCAGGAGGAGATGAAAGCGGTCGAAGAACACCTAGAAAAGGTGCGAAGCGCATAATATACTTCAGCCGCGCAATCTGATCGTAACCACGCAGAGGGAGGCTTATTCATGGGACAGCCACGCATTGCAGCCAAAGAGCCGGCCGTGATTACGTTGGATCCAGGAACCTACTACTGGTGCTCCTGCGGGCGCTCGCGGGATCAACCGTTCTGTGATGGGTCACATCAGGGAACCGGGTTTGAGCCGCTCGAGTTTATTCTGGATGAAAAAAAGGAAGTGGCGTTGTGTCAGTGCAAGCACACCAAGACCCGGCCATTCTGCGACGGGACGCACCAAACGCTCTGACGGGCCCGGCGAGGCTTCCAGCAGGCTGCTTACCTGCGAGACCCCTTGAGCTGTCGTTGACCGGTAGTCCATACTTGGACGCATGGATCAGACAGCCATAATTCCCTGCGAGACCCTCGCGGAGCGCTATCAGGCTCTCTTGGAAGTCGCCCAGGCGATTTCTGCACAGCGAGACCTCGATCGGCTCTTCTTCGATTTAGCCCATCGCCTACCTCGGGTCGTACAGGTCAATTACGTCGATCTCTCCCTCTATGATCCCATCAAGAAAGTCATGCGTCTGCATACCATTCAGGCGAACGTGCCGGCTGACCTCGTCGGGGGGCATGAAGTTCCGATCGACGACTGTCCCTCCGGATTAGTTTGGCAACAACAACAGCCAATCCTTGTGTCCAAATTGACGGAGGAGCGTCGATGGCCGACGGTCATGGGCCATATGAAGGAAGATGGGACGGAGTCGTTCTGCTTTGTTCCTCTCACCACGGCGAGAGGGCGGTTGGGCGCCATGGGGTTCTTGAGCTTGAAGGAAGAGGCTTATAACGATAGGGATATAGAGTTTCTTCAACAGGTGGCTCAACAAGTGGCGGTTGCGGTCGAAAACGCCCTGGCGTTCCAACAGATTGCCGAGCTCAAAGACAGGCTGGCGAAGGAAAAGCTGTACCTCGAGGAGGAGCTTCGTCTTGAGCATGGGTTTGACGATATCATCGGCGACAGCGACGCGTTAAAGCAGGTGCTGAAGCAAGTCGAGGTCGTGGCTCCCACCGATTCGACCGTGCTGATCCAGGGGGAGACCGGAACGGGCAAGGAACTCATCGCTCGGGCCATCCATCGGTTGAGCGGACGCAGCGAGCGCACCTTCGTCAAATTGAACTGTGCCGCCATTCCAACTGGGCTATTGGAAAGTGAGCTCTTCGGGCATGAACGGGGGGCTTTCACGGGCGCGATTTCTCAGAAAGCCGGTCGATTTGAGTTGGCCGATAAAGGCACGATCTTTCTCGATGAGGTAGGAGAAATTCCGTTGGAGTTGCAATCGAAGCTGCTTCGTGTGTTGCAGGAGCAGGAATTTGAGCGACTGGGTAGCACGAAAACCCTTCACGTGGACGTACGCTTGGTTGCCGCGACGAATCGTGACCTGAAACGTTTGGTGGAGGAGCGACAGTTTCGGAGTGACTTGTACTATCGGTTGAATGTCTTTCCCGTCACCTTGCCGCCGCTCCGCGAACGTCCCGAAGACATTCCTATCTTGGTACGTTATTTCACGCAGCATTACGCCATTCGCATGAAAAAAAATATCCAAACCGTGCCTGCCGAGGCTCTTGAGATGCTCTCGCGCTATCCTTGGCCCGGCAATATTCGTGAGTTGGAGAATTTGGTTGAGCGTTCTGTCATCCTCTCCCAGGGGATCGATCTGCAGATACCGATCAGTGAACTTCAGATGGAGAGGCGTCCGGTCACCGTCCAGCCAGCCACGCTTGAAGCGATCGAGCGTGAGCAAATCCTCCGTGTGCTGGATGAAACAAGGTGGGTCATCGGTGGTCCCGCCGGCGCCGCTGCTCGGTTAGGCCTCAAGCGCACGACCCTCCAGTCCAAAATGCAGAGACTCGGTATTTCTCGCCCCAATAGTCCCTCTCCCGACCCTTCGTAGCCCCTCTCGGGCAAGCGTTTCGTGATGACATCATTTTAGGATTCGAGTTTGTGCCGATCCCTCGGCACTGTGCCGTAAGCTCGGCAGATCGCCTCGATTATTTCGGTCAATGGCGTCCCTCACCGATGTGTATTCTCCATTAATTGCAATGGCTTCGGTCGTGTCGGCGCGAGGAAGTGCGTAGGAACATAAGTTGCCATAGCATTGAGTGAGCTCTTACACAAGGGAGGTCGATCATGGCGACAGCAGTTGACTTAACGAAGAACGAGCGGACTGGGCGCAATCGACTGGAACCGAACAGGATCTTCAATTCCGTACCTTGTTCCAGGTGCACGGGACTCATGGTTGTGGAACAGGGGTTCGAGTCCATGCTCGGCAGCAGTGAAGCCGACGTGTTGCTCCGACGGTGTGTCCAGTGCGGCGACATTGTTGATCCTGTGATTCTGCAGAATCGGCGATCGCAGCGCGGCAGTGAGCTGGCGCCGAGCCAGAAGTGAGTGAGTTGAGGGGAGGGTATCATGACGGCGTTTTTCAAAACAGATGATTCATGGGCCGGCCTCATTCTTCGAGTTGGACTCGGGAGCGTGATGTTCGCGCACGGCGCTCAGAAACTCCTAGGCTGGTTTGGTGGAAACGGTTTCGCAGGGACGATGGGGTTTTTTACCCAAAACATGGGGCTCCCCTGGCTCGTGGCGTTCCTCATCATCATCGGGGAGTCCCTCGGCAGCCTGGGATTGCTCGTTGGATTTCTGACGCGGTTCACGGCGGCGAGTTTCATTGCGATCATGTTCGGGGCGATTGCGAGCGTACACTGGCCACATGGGTTTTTCATGAACTGGTTCGGCCAACAACAGGGGGAGGGCTTTGAATACCATCTACTCGTGATCGCGATGAGCGTCGCCCTGGTGATCATCGGCGGAGGGAAGTGGGCGATGGATGGCGTGATCGCCCGTTGGCTTGAGGAGCGTGACGGAACTCCTCAACATTCGATGAGGAAGGTCGCTCACGGATTGCGGATGTTCTGATCGAACGTCGGGAAAGCCAAATGAAGAGGGCCGGACAGAGGCCAGGGTTGTATCGCACCGAAGCAAACTGAAAGGAAGGCATCATGTGGCTGATCATGCTTTTTCTGTTGAACGTGATAGCGGTGATCGCGATGTCGGTCCTGGCTTGAAGCAGGTGACGTGGCAGAGAGGCGCTCGACGAACATGTTGAAGATTACCGAACAACGAGGGTTGGAACCGGACTCTCTGTGGCTGAGACTTGAGGGACGACTCGCGGGTCCCTGGGTTGGAGAGCTGAGCGCCAGTTGTTGTCGGTTGTCCGCCAGGCAGCAGCGTTGCGTGATGATTGATCTGACCGGCGTGACGTTCATCGATGCCGACGGCAAGGCGCTGTTGGCCAGTCTGTGGCGGCAAGGGGCGGAGCTGCGGGCGTCCGGTTGTTTAACCAGGTGTGTCGTCGAGGAAATCAGAAGAAGCCAGCCGGGCGGGCCTTCAGAAGAAGTCGCGACGACCGGATTGAAGGCGGATTGAAGGCGGGAAGGATTGATGAACGTAAAGGTCGGCGATTCATCATTGTCGTAAAAACCGGTAAGCTGCGATCGTCCGGACTTGCCCTCGTCGCAACGGTGTGAGTAGAATGACACGTTTGTCTTGCAGCGGAAACATCGTGAGGGTTCAAAAGTAGGCAAAAGTAGGCAAAAGTAGGCAAAAGTAGGATTGGGTTGTATGGAGAAGGATCATCAGTCTATGGGGTATGTCGCAGCGGGGCTTGTCTTTGTGGTCATGGCAGTCTCAGCCGCTTGTAAACAAGAGGCCGAGTCGATGCCGGCACCGGAGGTATCGCAGGTCGAGGTCGTTACTGTGCAAACACAGGACGTCCCTGATGAACCGGAGTTTATCGGTCAGGCCGAAGCGTCTCGTCCGGTGGAGATTCGTCCGCAAGTGACGGGGATTTTGAAAGCGGTCTTATATCCGGAAGGGCGCGACGTGAAGCAAGGAGATCGCCTGTATCAGATTGAGCCGGTGCCCTTCAAGGCGGCGGTTGCGAGTGCCAAGGCCAAGATTGCGCAGGCGGAGGCTCGAGTGGTCCAAGCCAAACAGGACCTGGCTCGAGTGAAACCGTTGCTTGCCGAACAGGCGGTCAGCCAGAAGGACGTCGACGATGCCGTTGCCGAGCAGCTGGCGAGCAGTGCCGCACTGGAAGGCGCGCAGGCAGACCTCATCAAGGCCCAATTCGATCTGGATAACACCCTCATCACGGCTCCCATCAGCGGAATTATCGAGCGCAGCCGCTACTATGAAGGACGGTTGGTCTCGGCTCAGACCGATCTGCTGACCATGATCCATCGAGTCGATCCGATGTACGTGGTGGTGAACGTTCCCGAGCTGTTCATCCTACAACGGCGACGGGACATCGAGGCGAAGAAAATTACCCATCCAGGAGATTACAAGTTGCGAGGTCGGCTGACGTTCATGGATGGCACGGTCTATCCACAAGAAGGGGTTCTTGATCTGTTGGAGCCCGGTTTGCGAACGGAAACCAGCTCGCGTCAAATACGAGTCACATTCCCCAATCCCAATCGTACCCTTCTGCCGGGACAATTTGTGAAGGTCCGATTTACCGGTGATACAAAAACAGACGCGGTCCTCATCCCGCAACGGGCTGTGATGCAAGGTCCACAGGGCCCCTTTGTCTATGTGGTCAACCCGGACGAGAAAGTTGAAATTCGAGACGTGGCGGCTGCTGATTGGAAAGGAAGCCAGTGGATCATCGATAGAGGTCTGCATACGGGCGATCGGGTGGTCGTGAACGGCTTAATGAAGATCGGTCCAGGGGCTCCCGTAAAGGCTGTGCCCTGGGTCGCGGCGAATGCCTCCGCTACAGAACCTGCTCGCAACCCTCCTCAGGATCATTTGTGATCTCGAACGTTTTTATCGATCGGCCGATTCTTGCGTCGGTCATCTCGGTCGTGGTGGTCGTCATGGGGCTGCTCTCCGCGCAGTTCCTTCCGGTCGCGCAATTTCCTGAAATCACCCCACCGGTGGTGCAGATCGATGCGGACTATCTCGGCGCCAGTGCAGAAGTCGCGGCCGAAGGTGTCGCCCGTCCGATCGAGGTTCAGCTCCCCGGCGTCGACAATCTGCTGTATTACGAATCGTCCAGCAGTAACGACGGCCACGTCACGATCAAGCTGACGTTTGAGATCGGCACAAACCCGGACATCGCTCAGGTTCAAACGCAGAACCGTGAAAAACTCGCTGAGCCGCAGCTTCCTCCGGAAGTGGTTCGTCAGGGCATCTCCGTCAAGAAGATGTCTCCCGATCTCGTGTACGTCATTGCGCTCAACTCGACCGATCCACGGCACGACGCCATCTTTCTCTCGAACTATGCCACGCTTCGGCTCGTCGATGAATTGAAGCGTGTCAAAGGCGTGGGGGATGTGACGGTGTTCGGGCAGCAGAACTATAGCATGCGGATCATCCTCAATCCGTTGCTGATGGCGAAGTTGGATCTTGTTCCGAGTGATGTCATCGCGATCATCCGTGAACAGAATCGCGATAATCCTTCTGGAACGATCGGGAGGGAACCGGCGCCGAAGGGGACCGAACTGACGATCCCGATCATCGCAAAAGGCCGTCTCACGGAGGTCAAGGACTTCGAAGATTTGATCGTGCGTGCCATGCCGGACGGTTCGTTGGTCAGATTGAAAGATGTGGCCCGCATCGAACTCGGCGCCCAGGCCTACGGATTGGACGGCCGACAGAACGGCAAACCGACGACGTTCATGCTGACGTTCTTGTCTCCCGGAGCGAATGCGCTCGATACCGTGCGTCGCACGAGGGCTCAGATGGACGATCTGGCTAAGAATTTTCCTCCCGGCGTGTCGTATGATTCTCCGTACGACACCACACGTTTCATCGAAGTCTCGATCAAGGAAGTGATCAAGACATTGATGGAAGCGATGGTACTGGTGGTGTTCGTCGTGTATCTGTTCCTGCAGACCTGGCGGGCGACCATCATTCCAACCGTCGCCGTGCCCGTCTCCTTGATCGGCACCTTCATCGGGCTCTATGCCCTCGGCTTCTCCATCAATACGATCACTCTATTCGGGATGGTTCTGGCGATCGGGATTGTGGTGGACGATGCCATCGTCGTGGTTGAGAATGTTGAGCGCCATATGCGTGAGGATCGGCTTCCTCCAAGAGAGGCGGCCAAGCGGGCGATGGGCGAGGTGACTGAGCCCATCATCGCGATCGTGTTGGTCTTGGTATCCGTCTTCGCCCCCGTCGGGTTTATCGGCGGGATCACAGGTGCCCTCTACAAGCAATTTGCGGCCACGATCGCGATCTCGGTGACGGTTTCAGGGTTCGTGGCGCTGACGCTGAGCCCCGCGCTCTGTGGTGTGGTTCTGACGACGAGGCATGAGAGAAGGGGTCGGTTCTGGGAACTTTTTGATCGCCTGTTCAGCCGGACGCAATCTGGATATACGAAATCGATCGCCGCTCTTGTCGTGAGGCCGCTTCGTGTCATGGCGGTCTTTGCGTTGCTCGTCGTCGTGTCCATCGGACTTTACCAGAAGTTGCCGGGTAGTTTTCTGCCGGAGGAAGATCAAGGCTACTTCATCGTCATCACTCAACTGCCGGACGGCGCATCGACGCAGCGGACGGAGGCGGTTCTCGAACGGGTCGAGGGGTTTTTTCAGGCGATCCCGGCGGTTCATTCAACCGATGCCATGGTCGGACAGAATTTCGTGTTCGGCACCAGAGGGCCGAACAGCGCGACGATGTTCGTGCCGTTGCGATTATGGGATGAACGCCCGGAGCCTCAATACCATGTGAAAGCGCTGATCGGCGCTGCCTACGGGGAGTTTGCAAAAATTCCGGAAGCCCTGCTCCTTGCATTCAACGCGCCTTCGATCCGCGGAGTGGGTGCCGTCGGCGGTTTCTCGGCGCAGATCCAAGATCCGAGCGGCGGCGATTTCAATAAATTCGCCATGGTGGCCCAGCAATTCGTCGAGCGGGCTCAAAAAGAACCGGCGATCGGACGTGTCGGGACGAATTTTCGTGTCTCCTCGCCCAGGCTCTATGCCGACGTGAATCGAGAACGGGCGAAGTCGATGGGAATTCCGATTTCGGATGTCTTTGATACGCTGCAAGCGTACTTCGGCAACTATTACATTAACGACTTCGTCAAATTCGGGCGGGTGTATCACGTGCAGACGGAAGCAGACGCCGAGTACCGGTCGGCGCCTCAGGACCTCTCGAAAATCTATGTGCGTGCCCGAAGCGCGAGAGGGGTCAATATGATCCCGCTCGATACAGTCGTGACGCCGAGGTTTCAGAGCGGGCCGGACCCGGTGAATCACTTCAATGGCTACAACACGGCGCTTTTGCTGGGTGCTGCTGCGCCTGGTTTCAGTTCAGGTCAAGCACTCGAAGCGTTGGAACGGGTCGCGGAGGAGGTGCTGGATCCGCAAGGCTATACCATCGATTGGAGCAATATCTCGTTTCAGGAGCGTCGGGTCAGTGGTCAATCAAGCCAAGTCTTTGCCATCGGGTTATTGATGGTCTTTCTCGTCTTGGCCGCACAGTTCGAGAGTTGGGTGGTGCCGTTTGCCGTCATTCTCGCCGTCCCTTTCGCCGTGTTCGGTGCCTTGACGGCTGTCTGGCTTCGAGGGTTCGAAAACGACATCTATTTCCAGATCGGCCTCGTGACGCTGATCGGGCTTGCCGCTAAAAATGCCATTCTGATCGTCGAATTTGCCAACACCCGTTATGAAGCGGGGCGACCTCTCATTGAAGCGGCGGTGGAGGCGGCACGGTTGCGGTTCCGTCCGATCATCATGACGTCACTGGCCTTCATCTTCGGGATGTTCCCCTTGGTGATTGCTTCGGGCGCCGGCGCTGCCAGCCGCCAGTCGATCGGGACCGGAGTTCTCGGCGGCATGTTCGCCGCCACTTTTTTGGCGATTTTCTTCGTGCCGTTGTTTTTTGTGCTGTTGAGAAAGATGACTCGGCGTAACAAGCAACCTGAAGCAAGGGAGAACCAGGCCATGAGGTCGAGCTTTGTGTCGGAGGAGAATTCCTAACATGCGTACAATCTTGGCCGTCGGACTTGCGTGTCTCCTTCTCTCCTGCGCCATGGGCCCTGATTACACCAAGCCCAAGTCCGACACAGGGGATTCTTTCCGCATGGCGGAAGGTCGATCGGACCTGCCCTCGTTGGCGAATCTACCCTGGTGGGATCTTCTGCGTGATGAGCAACTGCAACAGCTCATTCGAACGGCTCTGGAGGACAATTGGGATCTTCAGCGCGCCGTTGCGACCATCGATGAGTTTCGGGCAAGGGCCCTCATCGCCCGAACCGACTTTTTACCGCAAATTACGGCCACAGTGAACGCGCCGGCCGCCCGCCACACAGTGTTCTTGGTTCCCGGCTTTCCCAATCCGTTCGACTATTATTTCCAAGGCAGCATGTCGTGGGAGCTGGACCTGTGGGGCCGCATCAGACGAGCCAACGAGGCGGCGCGCGCCGACTTGTTGTCCAAGGAAGAGAACCGCCGTGCGGTGGCGATTCAACTGGTCAGCACAGTGGCCGAAACCTACTTCAATATTCTCCAGTTCGACCTCCAACTCGACATCGCGGAGCGAACGGTGCGAGCATGGGAAGAGTCAGTGCGGATCGCCCAAGCACGGTTGCGCCAGGGGATGACATCCAAACTGGACGCAGATCAGTTTGAAGCGGAACGAGCGAATGCGGCGGCCCGTACGGCGGAACTCCAGAGGCAGATGGTTCAAGCCGAGAATCAATTGAGTGTGCTGCTGGGGCGCAAGCCCTACGCCATCGTCCGTGGCCGCACATTAGACGAGCAGATATTGGTTCCAGACGTTCCCGCGGGCTTGCCGTCCGAGCTGTTGCAACGGCGACCGGATTTGCAGGTCGCGGAACGACAGTTGGCTGCCGCCAACGCGCGTATCGGTGCCGCCAAGGCCGCGCGATTCCCCAAAATCACGTTGACCGCGATAGCCGGTGCGGCTAATCCCGCGTTGCAATCGATCTTCGTAAGTACCGGTCACTTCGGTGTGCTCGGCGCCGCGTTGGCTGCTCCTATCTTCAATGCTCAAATACTGGGTTTCGAACAGGAAACGGTGGAAGCTCAAACCAAGGAGGCATTGGCACAGTATCAACAGACAATCTTGACGGCCTTTCGTGAAGTCGAGGACTCGCTCGTCGCTGTTCGGACGGCTCGTACTCAGAGCGCATCACAGCAGCAACAGGTTACGGCGTTGCAGTCTGCGTTGAAACTCGCCGAACTTCGCTACAAGGGAGGGTTGGCCAACTATCTGGATGTCCTCGTTGCCCGACGAGACTTGTTCCAAGCAGAGCTGTCGTGGACCAGTACACGTCGGTTCCATTTGGCGTCTGTCATCCAGCTGTACAGAGCGCTCGGCGGCGGATGGTCTCCTGATGGGCAACCGGCCGAGGAGCCAAGCAAGGATAGTGGCCATGCAGAAGCCCGCGTCCACGCAGTGTCCAATCCATGAATTGCTCGCTCGTCGTTGGAGCCCGCGCGCCTTCGATGAGCGACCGATAGGGGCCGAGCTCTTACGAACTCTTTTTGAAGCGGCTCGATGGGCGCCTTCGTCGAATAACGAGCAGCCGTGGCGATTTATCGTGGCGAGTAAACACGACCACGAAACCGAGTGAAAGCGGCTGCGAGAGCGTGAATTCAGACCTCGGAGTCGCCGGCCGATTCGAGAGTGGGCATTCCTCGGACAGTGGGGGAATCCCATTGCAGAACAAGGTTAAAGGAGGAGTCGAGCGGATGAAATCGTTGAGCGGGAGAGTGGCGATTGTGACGGGAGCCTCCAACGGAATCGGTCGGGCGATTGCGGAGCGGTTGGCCGAGGAAGGCGCAATTGTCGTGGTGAACTATTCGAAGGGTGCGGAGAAAGCTCAGCAGGTCGTGGCGGTGATACAAGCCAAAGGCGGCAAGGCACTCGCGGTCCAAGCCGACATGAGCCAGGTGGCGGGCGCGCGTCGGCTCGTAGTCGATACGGTGAAACAGTTCAACCGGTTGGATATTCTCGTGAACAACGCGGGCAAGTTTATGCCGAAGCCGCTTGAGGAAACGACCGAGGATGACTTCGACGGCGTGATTGCCCTGAATGCCAAGGGACCGTACTTTGCCATGCAGGAAGCGGCCAGAGCGTTGAAGGACGGCGGACGCATCGTCAACATTTCAACCGGTGGGACGCATCAGCGCTTTCCAGGAGCTACGGCCTATCTCGGAAGCAAAGCGGCGCTCGAACAGTACACGAAAGGGCTGGCGCAAGAACTGGCTCCAAGGGGGATCACGGTGAATACGGTCTCGCCTGGTTTCACCGAGACCGGGATGATGACGGAAGAGTATCGGCAGATGGGGATTGAGCTGTCGCCGATGAAGCGGCTCGGTGTACCGAAAGATATTGCCGACGTGGTGGCGTTCATCGTGAGCGAGGAGGCTCGATGGCTCACAGGGCAGACGATCCAGGCCGGTGGCGGGATGGTCATGTGACGTACAACGAGACCGATTGTCATCTTGGTTGAGAAAGGGGTGACCGTTCATGGCTGACAGAAAAATCATCGCAATCGTGGGTGCAACCGGTATGCAGGGCGGCGGGCTTGTGCGGGCAATCATGAGCGATCCAGGCAAGACCTTTATTGCCCGTGCATTGACGAGGGATGTGAATTCGGATAAGGCCAAGGCTCTCGTCAAGCTTGGTGCTGAAGTGGTCCCTGCGGACCTGGACGATGCGGCCGGTCTGAAGCGAGCCTTCGCCGGGGCGTACGGCGTCTTCTGCTTGACCAATTTCTGGGAACATTTTTCTCCGGAAAAAGAATATGCACAGGCGAAGAGTCAAGCGGAGGCAGCGAAGGAAGCAGGTCTGCGACACGTGATCTGGTCGACGTTGGAAGATACACGCAGATGGGTGCCGCTGTCGGACAACCGTATGCCGACGTTAATGGGGAAATATAAGGTCCCGCATTTTGACGCCAAAGGTGAAGCAGATCGGGAGTTCACCAAGTTGGGCCTTCCTGTGACCTTTCTGCTGGCGTCCTTTTATTGGGATAATTTTATTTCCTTCGGCATAGGACCGAAGAAGGGGCCGGACGGCATGCTTCAGTTCACCATGCCGATGGGAGACAAGAAGTTGCCGGGGATCGCGGTCGAGGACATCGGCAAGTGCGCCTTCGGAATTTTCAAGAGAGGTCAAGAATACATCGGAAAAACGGTCGGGATTGCCGGCGAACATTTGACGGGCGTGGAAATGGCAGCGGTCATGACCAAAGCGCTCGGTCAAACGGTGAGTTACAATGAAGTGACTCCAGAACAGTACCGGGGATTCGGCTTCCCAGGGGCCGAAGACCTCGGCAACATGTTTCAGTTCAAGCGCGATTTCAATGAGGCATTCTGTGGGGCGCGCAATCCAGCCGTCGCCAGGAGCTTGAATTCCGAACTCCAGACGTTCGACGCCTGGCTGACGCAGAACAAAAGCCGTATTCCGCTGGCTTAAGCGCACCGATCGTAGGGAGTCACCATGATGCGACAGCATATTTCGACCGGAGGTCCCTGGGAGAGCAAGATCGGCTATTCGCGCGCGGTGCGTGTGGGCGCTCATGTGTCGGTATCCGGGTCGACCGCGATGACCCCCTCGGGTCCGGTCGGCAAAGGGGACCCCTATGCGCAGACGATTCAAGCCTTGAAAACGATCGAAACGGCGCTCCAGCAGGCCGGTACCTCCTTGGCCGACGTGGTGCGGACCAGGATTTACCTCACGAACATCGACCAGTGGCAGGAGGTCGGCCGGGCCCATGGTGAAATCTTTGGAGCGATCAGGCCGGCGACAACGATGGTCGAAGTGAGACGGCTGATCGATCCGGATCTGCTCGTGGAAATCGAAGCTGATGCCGTCATCGGGTAGAGATCCTGCCACCGCTCATTTGCTCGCGGTTGATCCAGTCATGTGCCGGTTGATCGAGGTGATTGGGCCGTTTGCACTGAAGCCGAAAGTGCGCCGTTCGCCGTTCGAATCGCTTGCCCGCGCGATCGCCTACCAACAGCTCCACGACAAGGCCGCCGAGAGCATCCTCAAGCGGTTCATCGCGCTCTTTCCTGGGCGCAGATTTCCTCGTCCGGATGAGCTGCTCGCCATGCATATGAGTTCGGTCAGAAATGCAGGCTTCTCGCGACCGAAGATCACGGCGCTTCGCGATCTGGCGGCCAAGACCCTCGACGGGACTGTGCCGACAAGCCGTGTGATTGGGCAACTGGCTGATGAGGCGATAATAGAGCGACTCATCGAAGTTCGAGGCATCGGGCGATGGACGGTCGAGATGCTGCTGATTTTTCAGTTGGGGCGTCCTGATGTGTTGCCGGTCGATGATTTCGGCCTGCGCAACGGCTTCCGCATTGCCTACCGACGGCCCACCATGCCCACGCCGAAACAGCTGTTACAATACGGCGAAAGGTGGAAACCCCATCGTACGGTGGCAGCATGGTATCTGTGGCGGGCGGCTGATCGGGAAAAGCGGGCCATGAGTGTGCTCTGATGGCCGATCGAAAGAAACGACTCGATTCCAACGTTCCCGGTGACTTTTACGTGGATGCGACCTGCATCAATTGCGACACCTGTCGGCAGTTGGCACCGCTGAGCTTCGAGGAAGTCGGCGACTATTCAGCGGTCAGTCGTCAGCCGGAGGAAGCACCACAGATTCATCAGGCCTACCAGGCGTTGCTCGCCTGTCCTGTCGGCTCAATCGGGACCGAACACAGCGACAAAACACGAATGCAAACTGCCATGGCGAGCTTTCCCCTCCGGATTGAGAACGAGGTGAGTTATTGCGGCTTCAATTCGGAGAAATCGTTCGGCGCCAACAGTTTCTTCATTGAGCATCCGGACGGCAACTGGCTGATCGATTCTCCTCGGTACATCAAGCATCTCGTTGAAGCTTTTGAGCGGCGAGGAGGCATCGCCCATATCTTTTTGACCCACAAGGATGACGTGGCGGATGCGGACAAGTATGCCGCGCATTTCGGCGCGAAGCGCATCATCCATCAGGCGGATAGCGAAGCCGCGCCGACTGCAGAATGGGTGATTGGAGGGGAGGAGAAGGTTCGAGTCGGAAGAGAGTTTCAAATCATTCCCGTGCCGGGCCATACCGCCGGCAGTATGGCGTTGTTGTATCGGGAGCGGTTTCTCTTCACCGGGGATCATCTCTGGTGGAACCACCACACAAGCTCATTGGAGGCTCCTACTCGTTTGATCTGGAGAAAATGGGCCTTGGTTGAGTCCATCGAAAAACTCCTTGACCACCGGTTTGAATGGGTACTGGCCGGACACGGCGATCGTGTGCGCCTCTCTTCGGCCGACATGCGCGCGTGCTTACGGGCCTTGGCGGAGCGCCGCAAGAAGGGCAGCGTGTCCTCCCTGTGATGTTCGCGCCTGTCGTTCATTGGATCGACCGCAACATTCTCTCTCTTGGTCGTGAGATGCGGTTGTCCTACCTTCCGCCGCTCATGGTCTATGTAGCCTACGGCATCTCTGGTCTCACCGGGATCGTCGGGACGTTCTTCGTCAAGGACTACCTCGGACTCTCCGCTGCATTTCTTGCTGCGCTCGGTTTTTGGGCCGGGATTCCCTGGGCCTTGAAGATGCCGATCGGCCACACGGTGGATCTCATATGGCGATGGAAGAGCTGGCTCGTCGGGTTGGGCGCAGGGTTGTTGACGATCAGCCTCGGTATCATGGCCCTGTTGATCGGCAATCGCGAAGCGATGACGACTCTATTGTCGGCGGAAGTTTGGTATGTCCTGAGTGTGTTGCTTGCTCCCATCGGATACGTCATTCAAGACGTCGTTGCGGACGCCATGACCGTCGAAGCGGTTCCCCGTGTCGACGATCAGGGACGCCCATTCGATGATCAAACGCGCAAGCTGATGCACACCACGATGCAGACACTCGGACGCGTTGCGATTGTCGGCGGTGGGATCCTCGTGGCGCTCGTGAACGTGTATGCCTTCAGTGGGACGGAGGGGCTGCCGCAGGCGGACCTCGTTCGGTTGTACAAGAACATCTATCTGATGGCCATGGTGATCCCGGTCGTCTCTGTGGTAGGGGTCGGATTCGCGTGGTGGCTCAAGCGGCGCCAGATGCAACGATTTGTGCAGGAAGGATTCTCACGGGAGCAGGCGCGACAGATGGTGGATGTCCGTGATGTGGAGAAGGAGCCGACGAAACCGAATTGGTGGATCCTCGGTGGAAGTTTGGCCTTTGTCCTTTTCACGTTGACGGTCGGATTGGGCGGATTTCCATATCGAGAGGAAATCGTGTTCGCCGGTTCGATGAGCATCGTGCTGTTCTTGATGGCGAAACTCGTTCGAGAACTCGAGCATGACAAGCGGCTCACCCTGGTCGGCACCGCCGCGGTTATCTTCGCCTTGCGTGCGATTCCAGGACCTGGCCCAGGATCGACCTGGTGGATGATCGATGACCTGAAGTTCGATCAGCAGTTCCTGTCTGTCCTTTCCTTGATCGGCGGCATTCTGGCCTTGGTGGGTATGTTTGCCTTTCGGCGGTTCATGGCTGAACGTTCGATCATGTATGTGGTCGGATTTTTAACCGTCGTCGGGACTATCCTCTCTCTACCGATCGTGAGCATGTATTACGGATTACACGAATGGACGTCGAAGGCGACCGGTGGAATCGTCGATGCCAGGTTCATCGCCTTGGTCGACACGGCACTGGAATCGCCGCTGGTGCAGATCTCCATGATTCCGATGTTGGCCTGGATCGCGAACTCCGCTCCGGCCAACCTGAAAGCCACCTTCTTTGCCGTGATGGCCTCTTTCACCAATCTTGCGCTTTCCTTCAGTCAACTCGGCACCAAGTATCTTAATGAGGTCTTCGTCGTCACCAGGGAGGTGCGCGATCAAGCGACCAGTGCGCTCCAGACTCCAGCCGATTACAGCCAACTCGGCGATCTCTTGATCACGCAACTGGTGATCGGACTGGCTCTTCCCTTCTCCGCCATCCTGTTTGCGAAACTCAGCAAGTTCAAGAGCGCGTAAGCGTGCGACAATCTGTCACCGTAGGTCGAGCAAGTTCGGAGGTGTTGCAAAGTGAGACAGTTCCCCAAGGCTGTATCCAATCCGATTCATCGGGAATGAATCGGATTGGATACACCTGAAACCGCAGCTAAGTGTTCCCCCCAGTCATCATATTGAATTCAGGATGAAATGTTCTCAGGAATTGATGCCGATGGCCTAGCATCAAATTTGCTACTCCTATACGAATGCTCACGCTCTTGGTGAGCAATCTATTAGGTTTACTTTTCGACTTTATTTGTCTACAAGGATTTCTCAGCAGAACAAGTATCTCCAAGTTGGGCTCGGGTCGATGTCTGCGTTCGAGGGGTGTCGGCATCCATAAGCTATTGTGAAGTCATCGATGATGATCCCCTCTCAAGATATCCGCATTGCCATCGTTCATAGAGATGGGCTCTATCGAGACTGTTTATGCCATTCCTTAGCTCAAACCCAACCGATTTCGATCGTCCATAGTGCATCCGTGCTCGATAAAACAACCTGGGATACGGTTGTCGCGCACAGACCAGCTATCCTCATCCTCGAATTCGGCCTATGCCGATGCCAAGGACCGGCTCAGTCAGGAAAAGGAATGTACTCATCTTCACTCGGGGTTAAGACGATCATGATTGGGGTGCCGGATAAGGAGGAAGATATTCTCGCCTGCATCGAAGGAGTGGGAGCGGCGGGGTATCTGCTAATGGACGCCTCGCTTGAAGATCTGATCCAGAACATCCGAGCCGTCATGAAGGGGGAAACGCTGTGCTCTCCACGGGTTGCGAGTCTGACATTTGACCGTGTCTCAGTCTTGGCCCGCCAAGTGGGTACTGCTCGGGCCCCGACTCCGGTTGGAATGGGCCTCACTCGACGTGAAGCGGAGATTGTACGCTTGATAGAGGTTGGTCTGAGTAATAAAGAAATTGCCGTTCGACTCCATATCGAAGTCTCGACAGTCAAGAACCATGTTCATAACATCCTCGATAAGCTGCAGCTGCACAATCGACATTCCGCAGTGAACTATATCAAAGAACAAGGTGCCACCGGACCTCGGTTCTGAACCTCTCCTCTGTCGCGCGGCTGCATGAGATTTTGCGCTTCAGATCATGCCGCAAGATCTTGCCTAGGCTCGAAGAGATCTAGATTCGCCTAGATCCGTTTTGTGGTTGCCTCTAGATCCAATTAGATCCGACGATCTATTGGTTCTCCACAATCTCTCCTCTACCATGTGTCATGTCGCACCATTGCGGGGAACTCTTGTGGATAGAATTCGTGTGCTGATCGGGAATCATCCCATGATGATGCCCGATGCTGTCCGCCGGATGATTGCGAATCAAGACGATATGGAACTGGTGGGGGATTGCCGCGGTCCGATGAACATTCTTCAAGAAACAGGCAAGGTCAAGGCCGATGTCGTCATCTTGGCTCAAGAAGGTCAGGAAGAGCTGGGTCTTTGTAGCCAACTCCTCGCGATCTATCCGGACCTTACCATTGTCAGCGTAGTCCCTGATCTAGACATAGCATTTACTCAGCAGCTCTGTTCGTGCCGAAGGAGGGTGATCACCGGCGATCGGCTAGACATTATACAGACAATGAGAATGGCGGTGAGACAACCATGCGCAGAGAGGTAGATTGGGGATCGGTACTGATGTCTCTTCACTAAAGCCATGGGCCCGTTCCGAAGCTCGCGTGGTCTCGCCGTTCTCGACTTCTATCTGGATGGCAGGCATCTCCGTATGAAGATGCAGATGCCAGGTTCATACCCGGAAAGGATAAGGTGCGCATGCCATTTCATCTCATCAAAGGAACCTTCCACGTCGTAGGCTACTCGCCGGATGGAGACTCGATCCGCTTCCAAGCCGATGATCGCAATAATTGGAATTTGCTCAACGGCCCCCCGGTCGGGCTGAATGCCAGGGAACATGCCCAACTCCGGATCGAAGCGATCGATACCCTGGAGACGCACTATCAAGGGCACCACCAACCGTTGAAATTGGCCCACAAGGCCTTGCGGTTTCTACTCGATGAACTCGGGATCAAGAAGGTCAAGTTCGACAAGGGAGGCAAGGTCGTCTCAGCGCAGGACGGCACGCGCGGGTATATCCTGTCGCGCGCGATTGAAAAGTATCGCCGGCCGGTCTCGTTCGTGTTTGCAGGGGACGCCGAAGAGGAGGATGGGACGGAGGTGTTTCTTCGTCCGGACCGTCTTGAAGCAAGCGTGAACTATAAGTCGGCGCTGGAAGGGCTGGCCTATCCGACTTATTACACAGGACTGTTCCCCGATCTAAGGAAAAAAGTCACGTCGGCCGTGGCGCAGGCTCGAAAGGGCGGTGGAAAAGGGATCTGGCCAAAGGATAAGACGACGAAAGGGTTTACGGTCTCAAGTCTCTCGTCCGTCACTGAGAAACAGGTCATTCTGCCTAAACTCTTCCGCCGCATCGTGATCTTCATCGGAAACGGCGGGAGCATCGACGGCTTCAAGGACTTCCTTGCCGCCAATCCGGACCCCATTATGGAATTGAAGAATGGCCATTTCACCAATCTCGATACCTTCGTCGAAGTGACAGGAGGGGAGGTCAGACTCACGGTCAACCCTGAGGATCTGGTGTTTGTCGAAAAGTAGCCCTTGAGTTCTAACTCCAAGTGCAAGACTGCAAGCTCGGATGGGCTAGGGTGTTGCCGTGCCAAAGAGATCCTACCGACACCTGAGTACCGAAGAACGTGAGACCCGCAGCCTGGTAGGTCGGAAGAGATCTAGATGCGCATAGATCCATTTTGTCCCTGTCTCTAGATCCAAATAGATCCGACGATCTATTGGCTCGCCACGATCTCTTCTCTACTGTGTGATATCGGAGCCAATGTGAGGATCTCTTGCGGGTTGAAGGTAGATGATTCTCGGGAATCATCGGATGATGATCCCCGATGTCGTTCGCCAGATGATTAGGAATGAAGACGGTATGGAACTGTTGGGAAATTGCCTGGGGTCAGTGAAGATTCTTCAGGAAACGGGCAGGGCTAAGGTGGATGCCGTCGTTCTGGCGCAGGAGGGAACAGATGAGCCAGGATTCTGTAGCCAGTTGCTGTTCGCCTATCCAGATATCCTGATCATGGGCGTCACGTCAGATATGGCCTAGTGTTTACCCGCAATTGCGATCCCAGGGGACCCAGGCAGGTATCATGAATACGGAAAACATAATTCAAACACTCCGAATATTAGTAAAAAACCTTTCAGAGAGGCATGCGCCTAAGGTGAACAACGACGGTACAGAAGAGTAGTTTGACACAAGGGAACAGGGTAATGGTTGACATTCCCACGATGGCGAACATAGCGAGAGTCTTCTGGAGCAAGGTAGAACAGCCATCATGATCTCGCACGCATTGATCATTGTTGTGAACGAGATAAATGCGCATCTCGCCGATGCCTATGGGTCCGTTCTCCCGCAGGTGGGTCTGGGCAATGTGGCCGAGGGGTTTGGCTCGAACGGGTCTGGTGGCGGCAGCCTCCCGCGAAACCTGCTCTATCTCTCCATGGTGAACATCAAAGAAGAAAAAACATTAAAGAATCTCCCAAATTACACGCGGAATGACGCCACGCTCAGGGTCTCGTACGAGAACAGTCCCGTCTTTCTGAATCTGCAGATCCTGATCACCGCGACCCACACCGACTACACCAACGCTCTGACGGCCCTATCGAGGGTCATCCGGTTTTTCCAGTTCAGAAACGTGTTTACTCAAGATAATGTCGCTCCCGCGTCGATCACGACCTCCAGTGTTCCCCTTAAGCCGATCGATCAGTTGGAGGCCTTCAAACTGATCTTCGACTTGTACTCGCCCACGATGGAGGAGGTGAACCATCTGTGGGGCACGCTCGGAGGGAAGCAGTACCCGTTTGTCATCTACCTGTTGCGGATGCTCGATCTGAAGTTCCACGCCGTGCAGAGTGAGGCGGGGCTCATTACGGAAGTGATCTCTGACTTTTCCCACAAGCAGACGGCCGGCACCTAAGATGGGCGAACGAGTCATCAAGGGATACCAGCGGCTCTTCGAGATACGCCTCCTCCACCATTATTGGTTGGATGAAGGAGCGACGCTCTTCGACCTCCTTTCCGACCAAGCGGCCAAAGACTCCCGCCTGCTCACATACGATGCGCGACCGTTTTTGAGAATCACCCCGACTGCTGCAACGTCGAGAACTCTTGACGGCTTCGGCGGCTTCTTTAAAGCGACCGCGCTCGGCTGCATCGTCGCTGTGCCGAGCAGCGCTGTGATCCCGGCCGATGGGACCTTGGAGTTTATCGTCACGGTTCAAAGCCAGGATCTGCTGAACTACACGGCCCTGACCTTGCGACCTTGCAGAATTTACGATCTGTACCATCAAATGGAGAAGAAGCTGTATCGGTACAAGGAAAATGTGCCGGTCCTGTCCAACCTGACCGGAACTGTGAGGGGGGCAGGTCCCACACGAACACTCTTCTTATCCAAGGAGATTCCTGCTCCCGCAGCCGACGACCAGGTGGAGGCGCTGGTGGTGTCAGGAGGCGCCTTGGTGCAATTGACCGGCGACCAACCAGGGGCTGGGATGCAGCAAGTAGGGGCGGTCGCGACAGATCTGCCGGTATTTGTCCACCAGGGTGACGCGCCGGCCATCGTGCCGTCGGCCGGTTTGGTCGGGGCGCCGGCTCGCGGGGTCCTCCTGACCGATGATCTTCCCGAGAGCGTCTTTGCCCTCATCCGTTTGACTCCGGTGCGTGCGGATGTGGGCGACTTCAGCTTCATCGATGCGGGCGGCCATGCGAAACTTCCTCATCCGGTCTATCACGTTCGTTTCAAGAATCGGTCAACAACCTGGCGGTATGTGAACAAGCAGACGCGTGCCGTGATCTCCATGGAGACGACCCCGTTTCCACTGACCTGGTTCGGGAACGCCGGCACGAAGCAAAAGCCGTCTGACGGTTTCGTAAAGGCGGAGAAGAGCGGCGACAGAATCGCCCGGCTTGTCTCGGAAATCTATGTGTAGCCTTGTCAACGTTCATGTAGAAAGGGGGTAAACAGCCATGCCAGCCATGCCCAAGACTCCGGGGGTTTACATTGAAGAGATCCCCAAGTTCCCTCCCTCCGTCGCGCCGGTGGAGACCGCGATCCCGGCTTTCATTGGGTATACACAGAAGGCCGATGACCAGGTCGCGAACGATTTGAAGCTCAAGCCGACCAGGATTTCCTCCATGGTCGAGTATGAAAAATACTTCGGGCTCCCGCAGCCCGAAGAGGATATCAACGTCACCATTTTGGAGACGCAGGTAGGCGGCGTCACGACCGATACGAAAGCGATCGCGAGCGTGACGGAATCGGCGCGCTCGAAACACGTCATGTACTATGCCGTGCAAATGTTCTATGCCAACGGGGGAGGACCCTGCTACATCGTGTCGGTCGATCTCTACAAAGGCACCTTCGGAGGCGCCCTGGTCGAAACGGAATTGGAAGCAGGGTTGAAGGTTTTGGAGAAAGTGGATGAGCCGACATTGATCATTTTCCCGGAAGCGCAAAGTCTTTCGATCGGCGATTTCAAAACGCTGCACGATGCGGCCCTGAAGCAATGTGACGATCTGAAAGATCGCTTTGTCATCATGGATGTGCATGGTGACAGCGTGTCCTTGTCAAACCCGGATGCGAATCTACTCACCGCCGTCGCGAACTTTCGAACCAGCGGCATCGGCGCCAACAATCTCAAGTACGGGGCGGCCTACGGACCGAACATCGAAACGGTATTGGACTTTGCGTTCGATGAAACCAAAACGGATGTCGTTACGAACACCAACGGGGTTCCCGCCGCGGCCGTCAAACTGGATACCTTGAAAGCCGGAAACAACCGTTCGTATGAATTGGCAAAAGCGGCGATCCGAGACATGGCTTGCAAGATGCCTCCTTCGTCGGCCATGGCGGGGATCTATGCGGCGGTGGACAACAGTCGCGGCGTCTGGAAAGCGCCGGCCAATGTCAGCGTGAACGCCATCACCAAACCGACCATCAACTTTTCGAACGTCGAACAGGATCAAATGAACGTGGATGTGACGGCGGGGAAATCCGTGAACGCCATCCGAGCCTTCCTCGGCAGAGGCACGCTGGTATGGGGCGCGCGGACGCTTGCCGGCAACGACAACGAATGGCGCTACGTGAACGTCCGCCGATTTTTCAACTTTGTCGAAGAATCGGTGAAGAAGGCCACGGAGCAATTTGTCTTCGAACCGAACGACGCCAACACCTGGGTACGGGTGCAGGCGATGATCGAGAATTTTCTGACGGTCCTCTGGCGGCAGGGCGCCTTGCAAGGCGTCAAGCCGGAGCACGCGTTTTATGTGGCGGTGGGACTCGGGAAGACCATGACGGCGCTCGATATCCTCGAAGGTCGCATGATCGTCGAAATCGGCATGGCCGCGGTGCGACCCGCCGAGTTCATCATCCTCAGATTTTCCCATAAGATGGCGGAATCGTAACGAGCGGCGGTGCACGGGCGGGTAATCGACCGGTTCTGAACCAGTGAAGGGAGTACACAATGGCACAAGAATATCCCATACCTCGTTTTCATTTTCAGGTGGATTGGGGAGGCGCCAAGATCAGTTTCACCGAAGTCACGGGCCTCGATATGCAGGTGGAAGTGATCGAGTACCGGCATAGCGACAGCAAAGATTTCAATAAGATCAAAATGCCGGGCATGCGCAAATTCAGCAACATCACGATGAAGCGCGGCAAGTTCGAGGGCGACTTTGACTACAACGCCTGGTTGGAGGCCATCGGCAATGAGCGGGTGGAAGGCCGGCGCGATGTGACGATCCGGCTGCTCAACGAAAAGCACACGCCGGTCGCAGCCTGGTCCGCCACCCGGTGCTTCCCGGTTAAAGTGACGGCCCCCGACCTCAAATCGGATGCGAACGAGGTGGCGATCGAAAGCATCGAGATCGTCCATGAAGGGCTGAAGTTGATGAACATCTGAGCGGGGGCTGCGATGCCTGAGTATTATCCCCCCTGGGGGTTCTATTACAAAGTGGAGTTCGGCATCAGCAAGAACAAGAACGACGCGCGTTTTCAGACGGTCTCCGGGCTGTCGGTCGAATACGACATGGAGGAGTACAAAGAGGGTGGGGAGAATCGGTTCACTCATAAACTCCCCGTGCGGACGAAGTATGCCGACATGGTCTTGAAACGAGGGATGGTGACCGATTCGGATGTGATCACGTGGTGTCTGAGTGCTTTCCGGGACCGCGAGTTTACGCCGACGGATGTGAACGTGATCCTCATGAACGAGAAAAGCGAGCCGTTACGAACCTGGAAAGTCGCCCATGCCATACCCAAAAAATGGATGGTGACCGATTTGAACGCCAACGACAATGCGGTCGTCATCGAAACCATGGAGTTGTCGTATCGCTATTTCACGGTCCAGTAGAGGGTGGGCATGCCCATCGAGATTAAAGAACTGCACATTCGGGTGACAGTCACCCCTTCCTCAACCGGACGGCAGACCGGTGCGCGGAGAGGAGGCGGTGGAGGTGCGGTCGCTGACGCTGATGACGAGCGCGGGCGCGATCAGATCGTCGCCGAATGCGTGGAGCAGGTTCTGGGAATCCTCGAGAGCAAAAGGGAGCGGTGATGGCCGACAACGGCAAGCTTGAGAAGATGCTGATCCTGGCGTTCGAGACGTCGGAGGAAGCCGAAAGCGGCGGTAAGCTCGAGGCGAAAGATAGCGTGGAAGCCTTCATCAATCCGGAAACCTATACGCTGGAGTACAAGGTCAAGACCGCGGAGGGACAGGGGCAAGGGACGAGCGGAGCCCAGGCCAAATTCGAATACACGATGCCGGAAGAACTGACGTTTGAGTTCCTGTTCGACAACACGGGCATCATAGATGGGAAGGCAAACAAGGACGGTGTATTCGAGGACGTTGACCACTTCCGCCGGGTGCTGACCGAATATCAGGGGGCGTCGCATGAACCGTTCCACTTGAAGCTCGTCTGGGGGAATCTCATTTTTAAAGGGCGGGCGATCGAGCTCGGCATTACCTATAAGCTGTTCAATCCAGACGGGCAGCCGATCCGAGCCGTGGCGAAGGCGAAGTTCAAGGGAAGCATCGAAGAGAAGAAACGCGCCGCGAAGGAGGATAAGACCTCGCCGGACTTGACACACCGGTATCGAGTCAAAGCCGGCGATACCCTTCCGTTGCTCTGTTACCGGATCTATGGCGATCCGCAATACTATCTCGCGATAGCGGAAGCGAACGGTCTCGGCAATTTTCGATCCCTTGAGCCGGGCACGACCCTTATGTTTCCACCGGTCGAACGAACCAAGGCGTCACTGTGAGCAACGCCTCCACCATTCCCACGCCTGCCACCCCGGATGTCTGCACAGTGTCCGTGCTGGTGGACGGATCGGAAATCCCGGGCTCGTATCATGTGTTGGCGGTGTCCGTGACGCGGGAATTGAATCGCATTCCCACGGCCGTGATCCACTTGAGGGACGGGGAAGCCTCCCGGTCCACGTTCGAGGTGAGCAACAGCGACCACTTTGTGCCGGGCAAGAAGGTTGAAATCCAGCTCGGCTATCGCTCGCAGAACGATTCGGTGTTCAAAGGAATCGTGGTGAAGCACGGGATCAAGATACGCAAGAGCGGGAGCCTGCTCCTTGTTGAGTGCCGCGATGAAGCGGTGAAGATGACAAGCGGCGCTAAAAGCCGCTATTTCTCGGATAAGAAGGACAGCGACATCATGGAGGAGATCATTGCCTCCTATCAATTGCAGAAAGAGGTGACTGCGACCAGGCCCGATCTCAAAGAGGTCGTTCAGTATGAGTCGACCGATTGGGACTTTCTTCTGTGCCGTGCGGAGGCCAACGGGCAGGTCGTGCTGGTCGAAGACGGGAAGATCACCGTCGCTCCGCCGGTGACGGGTGGAGAGCCGGTTGTGTCTGTCCGGTACGGGGCGGCGGTGCTGGAACTGGATGCGGAAATCGATGCGCGTTGGCAGAGCAAGGGCATCAAGGTCAGTTCTTGGAATGCGACGGATCAAGAAGTGATCGGCGCCGAAGCCAGCGAACCCTCGACGACGGGCAACGGCAATCTCACGCCCGCCGAGTTGGCCGATGTGATCGGCGGCGAGGTGCACGAGATCAGGCACGGAGGCAAACTGGGTCAGCCTGAGCTGCAGGCCTGGGCCGATGGGCGGCTGCTGAAAGAACGGCTCACCAAGATGCGCGGGCGAGCAAAGTTCCAGGGCTTTGCCGGAGTGGCGGCCGGGAAGGTCATCGAAGTGACCGGCATCGGCGAGCGTTGTGAGGGCAAGCTCTATGTGTCTGGTGTGCGCCATACGGTGGCCAACGGCAATTGGGAAACGGATGTCCAGTTCGGATTGAACATTGAACCCTTTGCTGAAATGTACAATCTCCGGCCCTTGCCGGCCGCCGGCTTGCTCCCAGCGGTCAGCGGCCTGCAAATCGGCGTGGTCACGGTATTGAAGAACGACCCGGAAGGCGAGGATCGCATCAAGGTGCGGCTGCCGTTGATCAGTCCGGCGGAAGAAGGCATCTGGGCGCGCATCGCGACCTTGGATGCCGGCAAGGACCGCGGTACCTTCTTTCGTCCCGAGATCGGGGACGAAGTGGTGGTCGGCTTTCTCAGTGATGATCCGCGTCACCCTGTCGTCCTCGGGATGTGCCACAGCAGCGCCAAACCCGCGCCTGAGCCGGCCGAGGACGTCAACAATCGGAAAGGGTATGTCAGCCGTGAAAACATGCGGCTCGTGTTCGATGACGAGAAGAAAAGCATCGTGCTCGGCACTCCAGCCGGTAACATCCTGAGCCTGTCTGAAGATGACAAGGGCATCCGGATCAAAGACCAGAACGGCAATTCGGTGACGCTCGATGACGGCGGCATCACGATAGAGAGCGCCAAAGACCTGACGTTGAAAGCCGCCAAAGATATCAAGATCGAGGGGATGAACGTTGAGATCAAGGCCCAGGCATCCTTCAAAGTGGCTGGAACGGCGAGCGCGGAAGTATCCGGGACCAGTACGACGATCAAAGGAAGCGCGACGACCGTCATCCAGGGCGGTGTGGTGCAGATCAACTGATAGAGCAAGGAGGCCTGCGATGCTTCCCGCAGCGCGAGTGACCGATCTGATCGTGAGCACGGCAACATCCGGAATTCCGACCCCCATCATTCCGCCGGGCGCGCCGACGGTCTTGATCGGAGGCCTTCCAGCGGCACGGATGGGTGATACATGCGGAGTCGATGCCATAGTGAAGGGCTCCGCAACAGTGCTGATTGGTGGAATGCCTGCGGCCAGAGTCGCTGACCTTACTGCGGCAGGCGGTGCCATCATGCCGCCGGGCGCGCCGACGGTGCTGATCGGCGGATAAGAATTGTTGCGAACATGAAGCGTCCATTTCTTGGTCGAGGATGGTCTTTCCCTCCGACCTTCAATCGCGACCGGGCCGGTGTGGAGATGCTGGAGGAAGAGGCGGACGTTGCGTCAAGCCTGGAAGTGCTGCTCACGACCGCTCGAGGCGAGCGGGTCATGTTGCCGCAATATGGCTGCAATCTGGAGGAATTGGTGTTTGAAAGTTTGGATACGCGCATGAAGACGCTGATGGCCGACAAGGTGGAGTCCGCCATTCTGTATCATGAACCACGTATCGAATTGGAACGTGTCCGCTTGGATGACGGCAGGGAACTGGAGGGGGTGGTGTTGATCGAAGTAACCTACCGCGTCAAATCGACGAACTCCCGCTTCAATTTCGTGTTTCCCTACTACAGGCTGGAAGGCACGGACATCAACCTGACTACAACCGTGAATCTGTTGCCCGACAACGTGTGATGTATGACGGCGTCCGCTGACTGTTCCTTCAACACAGACCCGCTCAAGCTTGTCCGGGAAGGTACCAGCCAAGACCAGCGCATTTCCGCCGCGCTGGATCCGCAGTATGCCTCCGTGGATGAACGGAGCCCGGCGCACGGCATGGTGTTTGCGCGCGCCTATTCGGAGTTTTTGAAGTACTACAACTCAAGCAATATCGAGGCAGGCAACTGGCAGCCATTTTTCAGTGAGGATGTCTCGGTGCAGTTGGCCAGCGCGGCGGTGGAGGACGTGCAGCACTACCGGCAACAGGTTCAAGAATATACCGCTCACTTGAACAATCGCCAGAACCAGACCGATGCGCTCGGTTTGCGCAACCGCGTGGACTTTCTTTTCAGTTGTGGCGCGACATTGGCGATCCGGCTCGACCGATTCACCGAAGAACTGCCGGAGGAGATCGCTCTTCGGAATGCACTGCGTCAGCTCGTACAGAGTCAACTGGCACCGGCGCTCAAGCGTCTGATCGCCTATCACAAGGGCGGCGAGACGATCGTCGACGTCGAGCGGCCGCTCAACGATGTCCTCAATGAAAAGGCGGCGCCGCTTCGTATCTTGGGTGTGGACGCACTGAAATGGTCTGAGTTGGCCACGGCGAACCTGTCAAAGGATTGGACGGGAGGAAGTGATTGGCCCGGGTATTACGCCGCTGTCGTGGCGGATGCAGCAGTCTATGGGAACCTGTCCGGGACGGCGGTATTTGAGCGGGTGAACCACCTCGCGATCCATAATCTCTTTACCTCAGTCTTCGACCAATTCCTGAAAGTGTATGCGCGCGCAGTCACCGAAGCCAATCTCGCATTGGAACGGACGTTGACGAATTGGGATCGCCATGAGCCTCATTACGCCCTGTTCTTGGCTTTTCTCCGCCTGTTCGAGCATGCCCGAGCGGAAGCGAATACGCTGACCGGGCGTCATCTCGACTTCTATTATCGGAAGATTCTCCGGCTGAAAGAAAAGGCCGCCGAGCCGGGACATGCGCATCTGTTGGTTGAATTGGCCAAGCAAGCTGGCATGTACGAACTGAAGGCCGGGGAACTGTTCAAGGCGGGGAAGGATGACCTCAGCCGCGAAGCCTTCTTTGCGAATGACCGCGACGCGGTCGTGAACCAGGCGAAAGTGACGGCGCTGAAAACCGTCTATCGCCACGGTTCGGAGTCGGTCGGGACCGGGACGAACGCGGCTAAACAAGCGGGCCGTCTGTACGCGTCGCCGGTCAGCAATTCAGAGGACGGATTGGGCGCGCCGCTGACGAGCACCGATCAGTCCTGGCACCCCTTCCATAACAAGATTTATGTCGATGGGAAACTAAGCGATATCCGAATGCCTGAGGCGGAGGTGGGCTTTGCGATCGCTTCACATTATCTCTGGATGGCGGAGGGATCGAGGACCATCACGGTTCGTTTCACGGTTACCGGCGTCTTAGCTGATATAGACGACCGGGGAGGAGACGTTATCTGCCTCCTGACGTCTGAAAAGGGCTGGTTTGAAGCAAAGGACCCCAAGTTTTCTACTGAGAAGGGATCGTTGCAATTAGAGATAGAGCTATCGGGCGCAGATCCGGCCGTAACACCCTATTCATCCAAGATCCATGGCTACGGCTTTGCTACGAATCTTCCCATCTTGCTCGTGAAACTTCGGCATCGAGATGACGTGGCGTATCTCTACGAGGATCTTCAGGATACGGTCGTAGACGATATCAAGTTGTCCGTGCAAGTCGAGGGCCTCAAGACGCTTGCCCTGTCCAACGATTTTGGCCCGATCGATACGTCAAAGCCGTTTCAGCCGTACGGGGCATTGCCGACAGCTGGGAGCTCTCTAATTATCGGCTCTAAAGAAATGTTTCAGAAGGGCCTCTCTACGGCCTCAATCAATGTGAAATGGTTGGCTGACCCGCAGCCTTACAAGACTGCACCTACTATCAGCATTGACTTTTTAAGTGGTGGTCAGTGGAGCTCTTCTGATATTCCGCAAACTGGAGTTGGCTCGATTGAATACGCCCTCACGAACAATCTCAATGGGTCTGTTGTGGATGAGCCCGATTTAAGTCCGAATGAATTCTATACTACGACCTCTCGACATGGTTTCGTACGACTCAAACTGAGCAGTGATTTCGGCCAAGTTGACTATCAAGCTTCCATCATGGACTTTATCAAGCGAATAAATGATGCCGATACCAAGAATGACGACCCTCCTGGGACCCCGCCCGTTGGGCCTTCGGTGAGCGAACTTTCCGTGGACTACACCGCTACACAAACACTCACGCTAAATTCAGTCGGGACGGATCCGAGCACGCTGGCCCAAGCCCGCTTCTTCCACGTCGCGCCGTTCGGTCAGGCCGAACAGCACCCACTACTGAATAGCGCGTCGAAGGTCTACCTGCTCCCACAGTTTAAGGAGCAAGCGGACGGCGCCGGCGGCTATCACGAAGCTGAATTGTACATCGGCGTGACCGGCCTCAAACCTCCCCAAAATCTCACGCTGCTCTTTCAAGTGGCCGACGGGACGGCCGACCCCCTTTCTGAAAAGCCGGACCCGCATCTGCATTGGAGTTATTTGCGCGCCGACGAGTGGATACCATTTGCAAACAGCGAGGTTACGGATGAAACGGGAGGGCTTCTCAATTCCGGCATCGTGACCCTGGCGATGCCGAGGGACGCTTCGGATTCGAATACTCTTTTGCCCAGCGGGATGCACTGGATTCGGGCAGCGGTCGTGTCGGAAAGTGATGCCGTCTGTCGCCTCATCATGGTCGCCGCACAGGGGCTGAGCGCGACGTTTACCGACAAGCACAACGATCCCGCGTTTCCGGCCAAGGTGTTGCCGGCCGGCACGATCAGCAAGCTCAACCAACCTACCGCGGCCGTCAAGACTATTACGCAGCCGTTCAGTACTTTCGGCGGAAGAGGGGCGGAAGCGGCCACGGCATTTTATACACGCATCAGCGAACGGCTGCGGCACAAGGATCGCGCCATCGCCTTGTGGGATTACGAGCGGTTGATCCTGGAAGCGTTTCCGCAACTCCATAGGGCTAAGTGCCTGAACCATACTCGGTATGAACCCTCGGAAGATCGCTCGGGCATCTACAAAGAATTGGCGCCCGGCCACGTCACGGTCGTAACCATCCCGAATCAACGATCTCAAAACCTGCGCGATCCCTTGCGGCCCTATACGAGCTTGGGGCTGTTGGAAGAGATCGAGCGCTTCTTGCGCCAGCGGACGTCTTGTTTCGTCAACCTGCACGTGAAGAACCCCCAGTTTGAAGAGGTCCACGTCAGTTGCGGCGTGTGTTTGCGCGAGGGGTTGGACGAGACCTTCTATGAAACGAAGTTGCAGGAAGCTCTCACCCGTTTCCTGTCGCCGTGGGCCTTCCCCGACGGCGGTCATCCATCGTTCGGCGGGAAGATCTATAAATCCGTCTTGATCAATTTTGTGGAAGACCAGCCCTACGTGGATTATGTCACGGACTTCCAGTTGTTCCATGAGTTTGTCGACAGCGATGGGGTACAGCAGAAGAAAGAAGGGAATGAGGTGGAGGCCTCGAAGGCAGTGTCCATTCTGGTTTCTGCGCAGGCTGGCCGCCATACGGTGCAAGTGATTAACCCTGTCGCGGAAGAAACGTCCGCCGAACAATGCCCGTGTGAAGCATGAGCCAGCTACCCACCACCATTCCGAAGCGGCCTCAACTGAAAGCGGCGCAGGACTACTATCGTCTCCGCCGGGAGGGCATCGGCCATATCGAACGGATGGGGAGCGCACTGTGGACGGATTACAACACCCACGACCCTGGTGTCACCATCCTGGAGTCGTTGTGCTATGCCCTGACCGACTTGGCCTACCGGACGGGCTGGGATATTCAAGATCTCCTCGCGTCGGCCACCCCCGCGGCCGATCCCACCCATCCATTCCCGAGTCAGCCGTTCTTTACGGCCAGGGAGATCTTACCCGTCAATCCCTGGACACCCGACGATTTCCGCCGGCTGCTCATCGACCTCGATACGATCCGGAACGCCTGGGTCTTCTGTAAACAATGTGCCTGCGATGTCTACTACTACGCCTGGTGCGAAAAGGATCAATTGGTTCTGTCGTATCAGAAGCCGGCGAATCCGCTCCTTCAAGCCAAGAAGGTCGAACCACTCGGTTTCTACGAGGTCCTGCTTGAGCTGGAGAACGATCCGGAATTGGGAGACTTGAACGACCGGAAGCTTGAACAGACCTACAATGTGTTTGATAGCGAGGGAAAGCCCCACTCCGTCGTCCTGGAGCTGCGATTTCCTGATTGGGGGGCGGGAGCCGGAGATCAGCGAGACGCGTTTGTGAACAGCGAAGATGCGTTCATGGGACAAAACGGAGCTTCCTTTCAGTTGAAACTGTCACAGCTTGGAGCGACCAAGACGTACGATGTGCTGACCGATCCGGTCTTGGATGAGGCGGCGCGCAATTCCTACCTGCAGAAGCATTGGCGGAACGTCTTCTATGTCAGTTTTGAAATCACGCTCATGCCCGGCGGCAAACAGGTCGTGATTCCCCATGCGACGCTGCGCATCTTCGGCGACGCCTTTGCCAAGAGCCAGGGATCGGTCGCCGGCTTGAAAGTCATCCTGGAAGACCGAACCATCGCGGGCTTTATCCAGCGATACCGTCAAAAACTGCTCAGAGTAGATCAGGCTGTGATGAACGCCAAATCAAGCCTGCAGGCTCATCGGAATCTGGATGAAGACTATTGCCGAATTGCAGGAATAGAGGTGGATGATGTGGCGGTCTGCGCAGACGTGGAAGTCCTGCCTGATGCCGACCTCGATCTGGTGCAGGCGAAGATCTGGTTTGAAATCGAGCGATACTTCAATCCACCGGTCCCATTCTACAGCCTGAAGGAGTTGATGGATGGGGGCATGCCGGTGGAGGAGATGTTCAATGGCCCGGTCCTGGACAGCGGGTTTATCAAGGCGAACGACCTGGAAGCAGCCGAGCTCAAGGGCGAACTGCGGACATCGGATATCGTCAATCGACTGATGGATATTGAAGGAGTCGTGGCGGTCAACAACCTCCTCCTGACCAAATATGACGCGAAGGGGCACATCGTGAAGGGCACCGCCGACCCGGCTTGGCAGGACGGCCAGAACGGCGGCCCCATCTTTGAGCCGGGCAAAGCCAGCGCCTCCTGGCTGCTGGTCATCGGTGACAGACACCAACCGCGGCTCTATCACAATCTGTCGCGATTCCTGTTCTATAAAAACGGCCTGCCGTTCCTGCCGCGCAAGGATGAGGCCTACGACATCCTCGTTCAACTGCGCGGCAAGGCGGAGCGCCCCAGGCTTCAAGGCGTGCCTGAGGACTTGCCGATTCCTGCCGGGGCATTCCGTCATCCGGAAGACTACGTTCCTGTGCAATACGGTTTTCCATTGACCTATGGAATCGGTCGCGAAGGACTGCCTTCGCACGCGTCCGCTTCCCGTCGGGCGCAAGCGAAACAGATGAAAGCCTACCTGATGGTGTTCGAGCAACTGCTCGGCAATGCGTTTGCCCAAATCGCCAACACGGCAAAGTTGTTTTCGCTCGACCCAAAAGTGGACCGTACCTATTTCGTCAAGGAATTCAATGAGGCAATGATTCAAGGTTATGCGGAACTGATCGATAACGGTTTCAATACCGCCGAACTCGAACGCATGGCCGAGACCCTGCCCGAGTTTCACGAGCGCCGCAATCGTTTCCTCGACCATATCATGGCACGGTTCGGCGAACAGTTCGGCGAATATGCCCTGTTGCTCACGAATCTCCAAGGCGAGCAGGTGGCGCTTGATCGCCTGATCGCCGATAAGATTTCCTTTGTGAACGCCTATCCGCTCGTCAGCCGCGACCGAGGAAAGGCGTTTGATTACACGCGGGACCCCTGTTCACCAGGGAACATTCCAGGCCTGAAGAAGCGTGTCAGTCTCCTGCTGGGCTATCCGGATCTGACATTCTCCTGGACTGTCGCGACTCCCGTCGCCAATCAATATCCGGTCGCCTTTAAACTGACGGACCAGCACGGCGCGATCTGGCTGGAAGGCGGTCTGACTGTGACATCAACCAGTCCCGACCGTGCGACGCATCAAGCGTTTCGGGACATCATCAGGCGAATGATCCTGGTCGAGGCCTATGCCATTGTGCCGGAGGCCAGCCGATTTCGACTCAAGGTCAAGGATGAGAACGGCAATGTCCTCGGCCGGCATCCGCTGCTACTCCAAACGATAGCGCATGCGAACGGTTTGAGGGACGAGCTGACGGGCTGGAGCAGCAACGAACGAGCCGTCGTCGTCGAACACATATTACTGCGCCCCAAGTTCCCGGGTGATGCGCTCTTCCCCGTCTGCACCGATGGCCCATGCAACACCTGTGGAGACGAGGATCCCTATTCTTTTCGGTTGACATTCGTCATGCCGGGCTGGACTGCGCCGTTAAATGTGAACTTGGAGATGCGCGACTTTGCCGATCGAACCATCCGCCAGGAAACTCCCTCGCACCTCCTCGGGAAGACCTGCTGGGTCGGTAACGACGGCTTTGTCGAAAACCCATGCGATCCCGTCATCGGCGAATTAGCGGACCTTTTGATGACGAAAGGTCGGACCGTGCAGGGCGCCTGGCCGAGCGAGAAGGAAGCTTGCAGTTGCGCCCTGGCGATCTACAACGCGTTCAGTAGCGCGTTTCAGAACTGGTACGAGGACAAGACACTCACCTATTTCCACGCCGATGTCGTGACGGTGCAACTGTCGGCGGAATTCCGAGAACGGATCAATCCAACCGAGGTGATCTGTGCTGCGATCCTGAACGAAGCGCTATGGGCCGATATTCTTGCCATCATGGTGAAGTACTTCACAGAGATCGTCCAGAGGGGGTGGCAGTTCGAGCGGTTTGAAGATGCCTGGTGCAAATGGCTGGATGCCAATGCCGTTATGGACTGGACGGAACAGCGGCTGCAAGACCGTGTGGAAGCCATTTTGCTGGGAAATCTCAGCGTAGGCCTGGGTGGTCGAGTGCCGGCCAAGGACGAATTGTGCAAGTGTGCGGCTGCGATCCTCATGAAATATGGCGTGGCTTTCTATGAATGGATGAGCACGAACGTCAAAGCGGGAACCGCCTTGCAGGATTTTCCTCCCTTCACTCCGGACCCCGTCTCGCTGTGTGAGGGGTTGTCGTTCAAGGCGGGCACGGATCAGACGATAGGCGCTCTCTTGAAGGATCGCTACGAACGTTACAAGAACGTCTCGTACCGTTTGTGGATCGTCGTCAATCTTCTGGCTGGTCTGCGTAGCACATATCCCGGTGCGACATTGCACGATTGCGATGAGGGGAGTGATCAGAACCCTGTGCGCCTGGGAAAGACGGCCTTGGGCAATTACCCACTCAGGCAAACAGTGTCGCCGTCCGATTCTCCCGGACCAGCACCTTCCGATCGCTCAACCACACAGCCGTCGCGGGCGAGTGGACCCCAAACAAAGCCCAAGCCTGCGAAACCTCCTAAGAACGGGAAACGCAAAGGTCGTTCATAAACCTTTTGATCGTGGTGACGTCGCCATGAAATTCACACAGGATATCTACCCAATCTTTGAAGCCAATCAGGTGCTGTCGGATCTGCACCTGAATGAGATCTTCAACTATCTGGACGAGCAAGATCGGCTGACACGTGCCAATCTCATCGGGATCGGCATTGTGTGCGGCCTGGAGATCAACCTCAACCCGCCGGGCACTACCGATCCGACTATCAGGCTGACGAAAGGATGTGGCGTCACGTCGGAAGGGTATCTGATCGTAGAACCGGGTGACGTGGACTTAGTCCGATACCGCGAGTACGTCTTGCCTCAGGAACCGGACTATCCGCCATTCAAGGATCAGGCTTCGGCCGGCAAGCAATTTGATCTGTGGGAGCTGTTCCCGGTCGGTGAACCGGAGACGACGGCGTTGGGGACCCCGGCCGGGTTCCTCAACGACAAAGCAGTTCTGCTATTTCTGGAACTCAAGAAGGAAGGATTGCGCAACTGCAGTCCCAACAATTGCGACGACAAGGGCGCCAAAATCACGGCGACGGTCAGACATGTGCTCATCAAGGTCGAAGATTTGGCGAAAGTCATCGCCGCGGCCAACCAGTTGGAGGGAAATCTGACGCTTGCCGATCTCAACACCGCGCTCTCGACGCGACTCAACCTGCCCGATGTGCACATGCCTCGGTATGACGTGCCGAACACGAGTCCTGCGACCTCCCGTGACGTGATGGCTTCATTTCTTGCCGTATTTCAGGCCAGTAAACTCGCGCTCAAGACTGGAACGGCGCTGACTGCCGCGTACAACGCCTTCAAACCGATCGTGCAGGGGGCCTATCCATCGAATCCGTTCGCCGCGTTCGCCGTGACGTTCGGATTTTTGGACGATGCCCCAAAGACGACGACCCAAGTTCGGTTCTTGCCGTATTACGTCGACTTTTTTGACGACCTCTTGAAAGCCTATGACGAGTTCCGTTGGAAAGGGGCTGAACTCCTGTGCGCCTGCTGCCCACCGGAGGGCCTGTTTCCTCGCCACCTGATGTTGGGAGCATTGGCTCCGCATCTTGTCGCCAATGCGAGCCACTACCGGCACCCGTTTCTCACCTCGCCCGCCATCGGTGATTGCGGGGAGCAGACAGAGGAAGTACGCCGGCTGTTTCAACGCCTGGTCGAAATGATCGCGCAGTTCTCCATCACACCCAAGCTGCCGGAGGTCAAATCACGCTCAATCACCGATCCCCAGATCCGCATCACGCCGAGCAAGGCGGGTGATGTGCTGCTGTCCGACCGGGCGATCCCCTACTATTACAGCCAGGAAGGCACACCGCCCCTCTATCGTCTCTGGAATGTTGAAAAAAGCCGGAGAAACCGAGCCCATCACAATCTCAGCTACCGCTCCGATGAATATACCCCCGCGGCCCCTGCTTTCGTCACGGAGGCCTTGCGCTACGATTTGGAACCGTACAACTTCCTGCGGATCGAAGGGCATTTGGGAAAAGAGTACCAGGCCGTCCTGAACACCCTCTTGTCCCTGAAAGCCCGGTATCGCCTCCCCATCGATATCATAGCGCTGCGCGCCGGGGTGTTTGATGAGAGCATTTCTGTTGGTCTGAAGAAAGATGAGTGCCGCTTTCAAGACTTGGAATCACTGTACGACGCATTGCGTGAAGAACTCCTCTCTGCCTTGTGTGAAGGGGTGATGTATCTCTACAGCCTGTCGCTGGACAAGACCGTTGCCGCTCTGGCCGGCGGGACGCCCAAACTGCCGTTATTGAAAAAGTACGCTCAAAATTTTCGTTATGGAGACAGTACGGTCGGCGCCTGGTATGAAAAATATCTCGCTCTCCTGCAAGGACGCCCGTACATCGACGTCGACCAGGCCAATGTCGACCAGAACGCGGTGCTCACGGTCTATTGCGTCCTGTTTGCCGGCACCGCCGAGCTGCCCCAAAAGAATTTTGCGCATGTTGTAGCAATTTATTATCTGACGAAACTCGCTGAAGTGTTGCCCGATAGTTTAGACGACTTGGGCTTTGCAGATTTCCAGAACAAGTACCAAGATCTCATGGGCCTCATCCGGTTCTTCAGGAGCGAAGCCGTGGCCAATATTTCGGTCGAGTTCAAAAACTTCATCCCTCAGGAGGACTTGATCGATCATTTCGATGAAGTCCTCTTTGCTTGCAAGCTAGAGCCTCTGCGGGCGATCCATGAGGAGTACGCGCGTCGCCTCCGCGAGGTGAAACAACAGCGGTTCTTCAGCATGTTCTTACGAGACCATCCCGGCATCCAGCATAAAGCCGGAGTTCCGTTCGGTGGGACCTTTATTCTGGTCTACTATGAAGAACCGGCCAGCCTGAAGAAGGACGTTGATCTTGAGGCGATCAAGGCCGTGACATCGACATCCGTAGCCATTCCGACCGGCCGCAAGGTGATGGTCGCCAAGGAAGCTCTCTCGGAGGCCCTGTCTCGGATGAGCAAAAAGGCACAATATGCCGAAGATCCCGATGTTCGGTTACTGTTCGGCGCCCTGACCGGCCGGGTTCCGGATTTCAAGAAACCAAGTGGTCCCGTATCGGATGCCGACAAGATCATCGACGCGACGGTCGGGGAGCTCTCCGACGGAACCGTCATCGCTGACTTTTTCCTGCCCTATCTCTGTTGTCCAGGATGCTCGTCGGTCCAGTTCGTCCTGCCGAAGACTCCTCCGACCTTCACCGTGCAGATAGCTTGTACGAGCCCGAACAACCAGGCGGAAGCGACCGTGATCCCAAAGGGAGGAGAGGGCCCCTATAGCTATAAGCTAGGAGACGCGGATGTCTTCCTCCCGCTGACAGGAGCACTCTTGCTGCCCGTTGGAACGCATACGCTGGTCATACAGGACAGCACGGGAACGGAGTCAGCGCCGCGATCGCTGACCGTGCCCGCGCCCTTGACGATTGAGAAGGAGACCTACCTCGATAATGTGGCCGCGAAGACCTATCAGGTCAGCGTGCCCATTTCAGGCGGCACGAGTCCCTACAAAGCCGAAATCGGGACGGTGGCGGGGAGTACATTCACCAGCCCCTCGGTGGCCAGCGGAGCAGCCGTGGCTGTGAGCATTACCGATAGCGTCGGCTGCAAGGTCTCCAGAGAGTTCAGGCATACGGTCTGTGATCTGCCCTGCGGCGGTATCTCACATCGTTGCGCCTACCGGCTGTGGCTTCAACCCCCTGTCGGTGAAGCTCGTTATGAAATGTATCGGCAAGAGGGAGAAGCCGTCAAACTTCGATTCAACGGCGCAGAGATCGCCCTGCCTGGAACGAACGCCATCTTACAGGCTGAGACAGCGCAGTTGAACGGTACATTCGAGAATACCATTGCCGGCATCATCAAGAAGCTGAACGCGGTCGTGAACCAAGCGTTGGCGACCACGCTCGGCCCTCAGGGGAAGAATCGGTTGGTTCTAGGGTACAAGCCGTCGCCTACAGACCCGTTTGGAGTGCTCTTGATCGAACACTTTGTCTGCGAGACGTTCAGCATCGAATTCAATTTCTCCTTCGCCAAACCCTCTCCCGCATTCAGCTTGATCTGGCGTTATGCGAATGAGCCGGACGCCGCGGGCGCTCCCTTCACCGGGGCTATCATGATCAACAGGAGGCTCAATAATAAGGAAACGCGTATTCCCGCCTTGGATTGCAGTGAACGTAATCAGTGCACCGGTAGCGACTATAAGAAACTTTGCCAAGGGCCTGATCCAAAGCTGAAACTCGGCATTGCGCCCCGCGAAAACGCGGTTTCCTTGGAAGCCGACGTCACCAATATTCCTACCGGCGACATTGCTGCCTGGGTTTGGGATATGACTGCGCAATCTTCTGAACCATTTTATCAAGGAAAACAGGTCGTGGCTTCTCTGGCGAGACCGGAAGGAGTGGTCAGGCTCACGGCGATCACGAACAAAGGTTGTTTCGCGGTGGCCCAGCAAAACATTCAGCAATGACCCATATCATCCGGCAACAATACGTTCACGTTGAAGTGGACGGGACTGAGGCTGATGGGCTGGCCTTGCAACGTCGCTTGCCTGGCCTGTGTCGACGGTCGCTGAACCCTGCCGTTGAGTTGGTATTGAACCGGCACACATCATCGGATCGCTATCTGTCCATTGAACGGTTGGAGATCGATGTCGGCACCGTCTCCCTCGAACGATTGGAACATGATCTGGCTGAAGCCGTAGCACTGGCTCTTGAACGGTCACTCCGCGAACAGCTGCCGATCAGCGGAGGATCGACTGCGACCGCGTTCGGCAAGATTCGGCATAAGACAGATCGGCAACGCATTCATGAGGCGTTCATGTATTTCTTACAGACGGGCCGCCTGCCTTGGTCGTTTCACCTGCCGCAGGGCAAGACCTTGGAACAGGTCATCCTTGATTCCTGGCGGCAAGCTGTGGAATCGGATCTGATTTCGCTGATGGCCCGCGATGCTGTCCATCGCCTGCTGGAGTCCAGTGCGGTTCGGAAGCGCCTCGTTCGGCAATTCTCTCCGCTCTTTCTGAAGACCTTCGTCACGTTGCTGTCGCCGAGGTCCGAACAGGTCATGGCTGCGTTGTTGGAAAGGCTACGTCGTTCCATTGCGGCTCCTGAGCAGGCGAGGGATCTTGAACGCGTCCTCTGGGAGACTCTCTTGGCCAATATGGCTGGAGGCAAGCTGGTAACAGTAGCCAGTCTTGTCGGAGATGCCTTGCGCGCATTCTCTACTGAGACAGTAGCGCGAGATGAACTCGCCCGCCTGTCGGCGGAGCATTGGCCGGAGGCGACTAATAAGGCGCCGGCTGACCACATTGTCGAATCTGAACCGACACCGCCGGGCCTCCTCCCATCTGAGAACAGTCCCATCGAAAGAGAAGTCCATCCCGAAGCCAGAGAGGGAATCTACGTTGAGAATGCCGGCCTGGTCCTCCTGCACCCGTTTCTACCTCAATTGTTCTCGGCGCTGGGCATCGCTGATGACGACCACCTTCTCCAACCGGCCCGCGCTCTGAGTCTGTTGCATTTCCTGGCGACCGGCCGGACCGTTGCGCCGGAATATGAGCTGGTGCTCCCGAAGATTCTCTGCCATGTGACGCTTGGTACGCCGGTTGAATCGCCGGTGGACCTGACGGTCGTGGAACAAGAAGAAGCGGTCGCGCTCCTCGAAGCCGTGATCCGGCATTGGCAGGTGTTGCGGAATACCTCACCGGACGGTCTGCGCGGCGCCTTTCTTCTTCGACCTGGCAAAGTCTCGTTCCGTGACGACGGCGACTGGCTCCTGCAGATCGAATCATGCACGCACGACATTCTGCTGGATCAGTTGCCCTGGGGCCTTTCGATGATCAAACTGCCTTGGATGGGACACAAGCTGAGGGTGGGCTGGAGATAGGATGTCCGAATCTGCACCGCCGGTGGAATAGCCGATGAAAACCTCTGCTGAGAAATCATCCTCAACCGCATCGCGAACCGCGACACAGGCCGCAAGCCGGCCGTTCTTTGGAAAGGCGGGCGGGAGCGGTTTCTTCGAGCCTGTGGTGGGTGGTGTCGTCTCCAGCCTCCAATTGAAGATGAGGGTGAACCAGCCTGGCGACAAATTCGAGCAGGAAGCTGACAGAATGGCCGACAAGGTGATGCGCATGCCGGCTCCCGCATCACCCTTGAAAGAAGACAGACTCCAGCGCCAGGCGGACGATCGATTACAGAAGAAAGAAAAAGAAGAAGACAAAATTCAGAAAGCGGCCATGCCGGGGGAGAAACTCCAGAAGAGTGCTGTGCCGGAGGAGAGGATCCAGAAGGCAGGCGACAAGGAAATACAAAAAGCAGAGGATGAGAAAGTCCAGAAAGCAGAAGACGAGCGAATACAGAAGGCCCCCGCCGCCGAAGAAAAGCTCCAGCGAAAAGGCAACGGTGTTCCCACCGCCGGCCCATCCACCCAATCGGCGATTCAAAACCAGACTACCGGCGGCCGACCGCTCTCCGGCGAGGTGCGCGGCTTCATGGAGGCGCGGTTCGGAGCCGATTTCGGCAATGTCCGCATCCATAGCGACCCGGAAGCGGCGAGCCTAAGCAACCAACTCAGCGCGCGGGCCTTCACCTATCGGAATCACGTCTTTTTCTCCCGTGACCAGTATCAGCCCGGCACCAGCGAAGGCAAACAGCTCCTTGCCCACGAGCTGACCCACACCATTCAGCAAGGGCACGCGGTCCAGCGGAGCCAGCAGGTCACCACCACCGTCACCCCGCCGCCGGTGCAGCGCCTCGGCGTGCAGGATGCCTTGGATTATTTCGCCGACAAAGCCTACAACATTCTGGGCTTCCGCATGTTGACGATCGTCTTGGGATTCAATCCCATCAACATGCGTTCGACAGACCGCAGCGCCGCCAATATCCTGCGGGCCTTGATCGAGCTGGTGCCGGGCGGCCATTTTATCACTCAGGCGCTCGACAACCACGGCGTGTTCAACAAAGCCGGCGCCTGGGTCGAGCAAAAATTAGCCATCCTCGGCGACATCGGCAGCGACATCGTGGCCGGGCTGAAACGGTTTCTCGATTCGCTCAGTTGGACCGACATTTTCCATCTTGGCGACCTGTGGGATCGCGCCAAACGGATCTTTACCGACCCCATCTCGCGGCTGATCTCCTTCGCCGGAAGCGTCGTGTCCGAGATCCTCAAGATGGTCAAGGACGCCATCCTGAAACCGCTGGCCGCTCTGGCCCAGAACACCCGCGGATACGATCTGCTGAAGGCGATCCTCGGCGAGGACCCCATTACGGGCGAGCCGGTCCCACGCAACGCCGACACCCTGGTCGACGGGTTTCTGAAACTGATCGGGCAGGAGGAGATCTGGAACAACATCAAGAAGGGCAATGCCGTCGCCCGCGCCTGGGCCTGGTTCCAAGGGGCGCTTCCAGGCTTGATGGGGTTTGTGCGCGCCATTCCTCGACGGGTCATCGACACCATCACCTCGCTCACCTTCCAGGACATCGTGACGGTCGCCGGCACCTTCACCAAAGTGGTGGGGGCCTTTGTCAACATCGCGGGCGAATTCATCAGTTGGGGCCTCAACCAAGTCATCAGTCTGTTGGAAATCCTCTTCTCGGTGGTCGCGCCGGGAGTCATGCCCTACATCAGGAAGGCCCAGGCCGCGTTTGTCACGATCCTCAAAAATCCCATCGGATTCGTCGGCAACCTGGTGCGTGCGGGCAAAATGGGATTCCAGCTGTTTGCCGCGAACATCGTGACGCATCTGAAGACCGCACTGATCAAGTGGCTGGTCGGCCCGTTGGCCGAGGCAGGAGTCTATATTCCAAAGTCGTTCAGCTTGATCGAGATCGTCAAACTGGTGCTGTCGGTGTTGGGCCTGACCTGGCAAAACATCCGCAGCAAACTGGTGAAGATCATTCCGGAGCCGGTTTTGGTGGGCCTGGAAAAGACCGCCGGCATCCTGGTCACGCTGGTAAAGGATGGACCGGCTGCGGCCTGGGAGCAGATCAAGGCGGAACTGAGCGAGCTCAAAGACCAGTTGATCGCGCAAGTCACCCAAATGATCTCGATCGAGGTGGTGAAGGCCGCCGTCATAAAACTCGTGAGCATGCTGAACCCTGCCGGGGCGGTCGTGCAGGCCATCATTGCCATCTACAACACGATCACGTTCTTCATTCAGAAGATCAGTCAGATCGCCGCAGTCGTAGCCTCGTTTATCGATTCCATCGCCGCGATCGCCGCAGGGCAGGTGGCCGGTGCCGCCAAGAAGGTCGAGCAGACCATGGCCAATACCCTGACGGTGATCATTGCATTCCTGGCCAAGTTTGCCGGGCTGGGGAACATTCCGGAAAAGCTGGTCGGGATCATCAAGAAGATCCGCCAGCCGATCGACAAGGGCCTGGACAAGATCGTGGCTTGGCTGGGGAAGATGCTGAAGAAAGCGGCGGGAGCTGTCTTACAGGCGGGAGTGCCGAAGGATCCGAATGAGCGGTTGAGGCTGGCAGCTAATGCCGCAGTTGCTGCTGCTCGACGATTGACCGGGCGTGTCACCAGTACAATACTCCAGCCGGTGCTGGGAGCCATCAAACTGCGGTACGCATTGAGTGAACTTGTGCCCTTCGAGCGCGGAGGAAACTGGTGGGTCCGTGCGAGCGTCAATCCGATCCTCGAACGCAACCTCAACATTGTCACTGTAGCGCCTTCCACACCTGCCGCCGCGTCCAGTGCCCTCCAACCGATGATGCCCCCGGTGCGAATCGACTTCATGTGCAACACGCTTAAATACGTCCATAGCGTTTACGATGCGCAAGTTCAGGGGCAGGCGGCGGGGCTCAATGCCCTCTCGGTGACCGACTGGGAGAAGAATATTGCCGACTACAGAAACGCAGGACGAGGATCTGCGGCCGACCAAGAGGCTGCCCGTCAGGAACTCCGGCGAGACCTCGCGAGCAAGGGTAAGACCCCTGATGAGATTGAAGCTGTACTCGAACGAATGGCGGCGTTGCATGAACCCGATCTGGTGGCTGGGGGCAGGAACTGGGTCACCAAGCTTGGCTCGCGGTACATCAACTCGTCGATTGGATCACAGTGGCGGACGAAATGGACACTCATACGAGAGGGCGTAAACGCGATCACGCCGGCAGCCGACAAGCCGAATCGGAGAATAAACGTGACACTGACCACGGTAGATTTCACACCATGAAGGTGACAGCGCGGGACTTATGACGCCCTTGCTCTAGTTACGGAATTTGAAAGCGAGTTAAGTGAATGTCGGAATAGTCCGCGGATGGGTGGGCCCTTTGAGGGTAAACGTTCGTGGATAGGTAAATCGGGAAGAATAGTCGGAGACCAGTAGGAAAAGAGGGAGGAATCATGAGCCAGTTCGAAGATTTTGAGCGCACGCATGGTCCACCCGAGAACTGTACGAAGCCCAGTGACAAAGTCATTCGCGATTACGCGGGAATGCTGCCCGCAGAGTTGTTGGATCAGTGGCAGGAGTTCGGTTGGTGTTCGTATGGCAAAGGGTTGCTCTGGTTCGTGAACCCGCAGCAGTTCGAAGGCTTATTAGAGGAATGGGTGGATCTTGGGCCTGAGCAGCCGCTCGTGTTTCTAAGGACCGCCTTCGCGCACCTATACATGTGGCACGAAGGATACGTCTACAGCCTCGACGTGCAAACCGCCGGCCTCAGTCAGGTGACAAAAAGCATAAAGCGCATGTTCACTCTTCTTTGTGATGCGGAGGTCCAGGACAAGATCCTGCGTGCGGGATTGTATGAACATGCCATCCTACGTTTGGGACCGCCTGACAGGGACGAGTGTTATGCCTTCGAACCGGCATTAGCAATTGGAGGACCAGGAACGGTGGATACTATCCGGCGAGTCAAGATGCGTGAGCACCTGGGTCTGCTTGCGCAGATAGTTCTCGGTGAATGACGGACATAGGATGCCTACTATTCATAAAAGCAGCGACCTTTACCCTGTGCTTGGCAAGCTCAAGAATGTCGTGGTTGCTCGTTTGCGGGTTCATCTCGGGCGCGTCGATGACGTCGAGAGAATCTCGCTGAAGTTTTACAGTGAAGACTCTTGGCTGGCCAAATTGATGGAGCACCATGAGCCCAGCTATGAAGAATTTGCAGTGCTGATGCTCGTCATAGCTCCTCACATCCAGCCCAATTTCTTCACTCAAATCATCGCCGAGCATCTGCCCGAAGGCGGCGATTTTCCCGAATTCGGCGGCGTGAAAGGCACGAACCACCGCGGGATCCTGCCGACCGGCGAAACCGCCCAGTTTATCTTGGCGGGCGACGACCTCGAAAAGCGCCTCGAAGTTCAGCACATCCTCAGCAGCGAGCATTGGTTTGCGCAAAAGCGCATTCTCTGGCTCGAACCGGTTCGTGAAGGGGAGCCGGTCATGAGCGGCCGGTTGGTCTTGGATCCGGAGATCGTCGAACAGTTGACGATCGGTACGGTCAGCAGGCCACGGTTCAGCATCGAATTTCCGGCGGAGTACATCGAAACAGAAATGACGTGGGACGATCTCGTCCTCCATCCCAACACCCTGCGTCAGATCCACGAGATCGAACATTGGATCACGCATAACGAGACGCTGCTTCAGGACTGGGGCATGAAGAAAACGATCAAGCCTGGGTACCGCGCCTTGTTTTATGGCCCGCCTGGCACGGGCAAGACCCTGACGGCGACGTTACTCGGCAAACATACCGGCAAAGATGTGTTCCGGATCGACCTGTCTCGCGTGGTGTCGAAATACATCGGGGAGACGGAGAAGAATCTGTCGCGGCTCTTCGATAAAGCCGAGAACAAAAACTGGATCTTGTTCTTTGACGAAGCCGATGCCCTGTTCGGCAAGCGAACGGACGTCCGTGATGCGCATGATAAATACGCCAACCAGGAAGTGGCCCATATCGACGAGGCCTTTGTCCGGCGGTTTCAGGCGATCATCCATTTTCCCATGCCGCGCCCGGAAGAGCGCTGCAAGATCTGGAGCCAAGCGTTTCCGAAACAGATTGCAATAGCCTTCGACATTGATTGGCGACAGGTTGCAGCGCGGTATGAACTCACCGGCGCCGGCATTATGAATGTCACGCACTACTGTGCCGTAGAAGCCTTGGCCGATCGCTCCTGCGCTGTGACCTCACGGCAATTGGAAGCGGCGATCTTGCGCGAGTTCACCAAGGAAGGGCGCATCGTGTAGGCTCATCCAACGTTGCGGCTCTGGCGACGTGAGTCCAGGGTATTTTGTGATCCATGTGAGCCATCTTCTGCTGATCTCATGAGTTTATTTCAGAATTTCTCGTTTGCCCCTTGCATGATTGAGGGCATGCCCTTGGGGATAAATATACACGCCGATCGGCCCGCCGGCGTTGACCGATCGAGCTATGTTGCGCGACCGCTGATAGATAATTCTTCCTTCGTGACCTTGCTTAGTAGAGTGCATCTCTGCGCTAAAAAGCCTACGAAGGGGAAAGCTCTTGCTTTCGACGAAGTATGACAAGCCATGACATCACTACGAGAACAGTTTCCCATTGTCCTCTTTTGCTGGGTACCACAAGAACCCATTCTCAACCGTAGCGAAGGACGTCAGGCGGTGTTGGTCTGCTTTCTTTTCCGACATGATATGTCGGACTTCCCAGTCCTTCGTCACTAACGCGTCGGCGATCAATGATCGATGGCACCGCCAGGGGACTGCTTCCGCACACATGATGGCCGTGCGCTGTAATCGACTCTCGGCCATCAACTCGTCCAAGGCCCTTCCAAACTCCTCTGTCTGCATGTAGTCGGCGTAGCCGCGGAAGCTGGCATTTCGCCAGCCCATATTGATGGAATCCTTCTTGGGCTTGCGCAATCCACCGAGATTGCCTGCATGCCGATAGTGAATGGCCGCACGAGCCAAGCTCTGCGCCAACGTTTCGGTGTTGAATTGAGGATTATGGCGTGAGCGAGGAACAGTCCGCACGTCGATGAGCTGCTGGATGCCATGTGCTCTCAGAAACGATACGAATTCGTCAATCGGTCTTGTCGAATGGCCGATGGTCCAGAGAACTTGGGACATGGTCTGATCATCCCTTGACTGCGACCGTCGCCCACTGAGTCAAGATTTCCGCATCTTCGATCACATCGATCGGTACCTCGTAAAAGGATTTGAGTGTTTGCTTGGCGTTGGGTCGAAACGGTTTCATGCCACGTTCCTTGTAATTGGGAACGGTGGCCGCACTCACTTTGAAGTAGAGGCGCCCCGTATGAAGAATGCCAAAAAAGGTGGTTCGATGATAGAGCCCGTGGCCGCCGAACATGGCCCGTATGGTCACTCCGTTCAGCTCCGTCAGCTGATCCAGGATGAAATCTTTGAAGCCGTCGTTCTTCGTCGGTATGCCTCATCCGGGCTTGCGTCCCGCGAGCATCCGCGCGGCGATCGGGAACGTGATGCGGGCACCACGCTGGAACTGCGAAGCAGCTGTGATGATAAGGCGTTTCACCTCCAGCCGTTGCGTCTCCGACAGCGTCGCCATGAGATTTTGGACCGGGGCGGCAATCTCCATCAAGCTCGTATAATATTCATCGGTTGAGCCGTAGGACCATTCTCCAAGAAACTCCTGGTCCGTGATGTCTGTAAGACCGGCTCTCTCCAACATGCCGGCGAGGTCGCCTGGTTGAGCAAGACGGAAGATGCCCGGCGCCATCGGGTCCGTCGGAGGCAGGTCGATGACTTGCCTGACGGCTGCCATTGAGAGACCGATCGAGGG
>PHGD01000188.1 GCA_011090425.1 Nitrospira sp. LK70
CGTCGCGGCTGTTGCCGGATTCTCCCATTTGGCTTCCGGCACGCGCACGACGACATCCCCCAAGACACGCGCCTGGCATGCAAGGCGATGCCATGGCTCTGTCAATGCTTCTCGATCCAACAAGTCTTGCTCATCGAAATCGATTTCCGAGAGGTGCTCATGCCCCATCTGAACTTCCACTCGACAGGTCGTGCAGGAGGCATTTCCTCCGCAGTCGTGGTTCAACCGAAACCCCACTTCTTTTGCAGCATCGAGGAGGGAAATGTTCTCCTCCACTTCCCCGCTTCGCCCGTGCGAATGAAGAAAAGTCACCCGCGGCATGACTCCTCCTAAGAATGAGCACCAATCCCCGCCGGCGCTTCCTGATACGGACACCTCTGCAGCCGAATATGATCCTCGTATTCGTGACGGAACAGCTTCAGACTGCTTTGTACCAATACTGAGGCTCCCGTCACGAGGGTACAGTATCCTGTCCCTTTGACGAATCCACACAGTTGGAGCAGACTGTCTAGGTCTTTTTGAGTTCCCTGTCCCGATTCAATCTTGGTCATCAGCGCAGCTAAATTGATGGTCCCCATTCGACAGGGAGGACATTGCCCGCAACTCTCGTTCTTGAAAAAATTTGAAAAGTGCAATGTCTTGGCCACCATACAGGTCGCATCATCGACGACGATCACACCGGCCGATCCCAGCCCCGTCCCAGCTTTCTTCAACGAATCGAAGTCCATGGGAAGATCGAGCTGATCAGCCGTGACCATGGAAAACGCCGGACCACCGGGAAAGACAGCCTTGATCTTGCGACCATTGGGAACTCCGCCGCCGCATTGCTCGATCAGATCACGAATCGTCACACCCATCGGCATCTCGTACACACCGGGACGATTAATCGCGCCGCTCAATGAAAACATCATTGTTCCTGGGCATTTCTCCGTCCCGACTTGCGTAAACCACGCGGCGCCTTTGTGAAGAATCCTAGGAATGTTGCACAACGTCTCCACATTGTTGACGAGAGTCGGCTTGCCATAGAGACCGAAGTCCGTCGGATAGAATGGAGGTTTCTGCCGTGGCATCGCAGGACGACCCTGCATCGACTCAAGCATGGCCGTCTCTTCGCCGGCCACGTAGCTGCCATGGCCTTCAAAGACTTCCAGCTCAACATCAACTCCACTGCCCAACACATTCTTCCCGAGAAGTCCCCGTTCCCTCGCTTGGGCTAAAGCTTTCTTCAGATTCTGCTGCTCTTCATGGTACTCATGATTCACGTAAATGAAGGACGCTTTCGCTTGCACCGTATGAGACGCAATCAGACAGCCTTCGATCAATTGGTGCGGCAAGGTTTTCAATAGATAGCGATCTTTGAACGTGCCTGGCTCGTGCTCACCCGCATTACAGACAAAATATCGTTCTGGGACTCGGTGGTTCAGAACCTTGTCCCATTTGATTCCCGTCGGAAACCCTGCTCCGCCTCGCCCTCTTAGTCCGGCTTTTTTCAGTTCATCAATAACTTGAGGCGCCTTCAATCCTTTGACACAACGCTTCCAGGCTTCATACCCACCGATTTTGAGATACCCCTCGATCTCCCAAGGGGCCCCCTCAGTCTGTTGTACAAGGCGTGACTCTGCAGTCGTAGACATACTCTTGCCGATCTACGTCCCCAATGTGGAAATCGTACTATACGGCTCCACCTCTTCGCCCGTCAAGGCAATGGACAAGGCAACAGCCTTAAATAGGCCAGAATCTCAAGAAGTTAAGGCTAGGGGACCTACTCCGAGGCTGAGTCTAGAGGGCAGGAGAAATAAGGTCGAGAAATAAGGTCGAGATGTAAACCTGGCCGGTAGAATTTACTCCTACCGGCCAAGAAAGGTACAGGTTCTATCTAAAGTGGCTGCCAGCACCCATGAAAAGCAACATGGGAATCGACAGCATGAAATTCACACGCGAGGCCAGCAATGCGCTCCGTCCCCATTGAGCCATCTCAGGGGGGGCCGGAGTCCCCTGAGCCGCGGCGGTGACGGCGGCAATGATCTTCTTCTGGTTCGGCCAGATAATCCCATGGACATTGCCCATCATGATAATGCCGAGCAGCCCACCGATCGCCAAAGCCACGGCTCCCGTTCCTCCCTTGTGGTACATGTGGCCATACAACAACACACCGGCCAGCACGGTCACCGTCGCTCCGTGTCGGAACCAATTGAGCGCCATCGGCATGAGCTTCGGAATCACAATATTTTTGGTGGGGCCATCCAAGCTTTTCAGGAAGGTGGCATTGATCAAATTGAAGAAATACAAGAGCCCGATCCACGTGATCCCGGCTAGGAAGTGAATCCAGCGAAGGATCAGAGAGGCCCATTCGGCTTCACCCGCGCCAATGCCGGTTAAGCCCAAATATATGACTATCAATACGATGGACAGTGCAAATCCTGCCCCCATCGTCTGCATCGGATCTTCAAGAAATTTCATTGCTTCCTCTCCTCTGAACGGTTGATTGTCTAGTCCGATGTCTGTACTGTAGCTTTTCTCCGATTGTCAAGCCGCCACGTTGGACTCGTCGTCGGTCACTCGTCAACGATGAGGGACTCGCCTTCTTTCTACTGCCCCATCCCTATGTCATCAATCGATCGACCGTGGCGCAGAGTTCCCGCACCGCGCTGGCCGAGGTTTCCAACGCCGCCCGTTCATCACTGGTCAGTTCATACTCCAGAATCTGTTCGGCCCCTCCGCGTCCAAGCTTCACCGGGACCCCGACGACGACGTTTTTGAGTCCGTACTCCCCTTCACACAGCACCGCACAAGGCATCACCTGCTTCTCATCTTTATGGATCGATTCAACCATCGCCACCGCTGATGCGGACGGCGCATAGAAGGCACTGCCCGCTTTCAAAAGGCCCACGATTTCGGCTCCGCCCTGTCGCGTTCGTTTGACGATCGCATCGAGTTTCTCCTTCGACATGAGTTCCGACACCGGCCTACCTTGCACGGTTGTATAACGCGGCAGCGGCACCATCGTGTCGCCATGTCCGCCCAACACCATCGCCTGCACCTCCGTAGCTGGCACGTTGAGCTCAGCGGCAATGAACGTCCGCATTCTTGCCGAGTCCAACACTCCGGCCATCCCGATGATTCTCGATTTAGGGAGTCCGCTGACAGAACAGGCCACATGGACCATGGCGTCCAATGGATTGGTGACGAGGATCAGGATAATGTCCGGAGAGTGGGCGACTAATTCCATGACGACGGATT
>PHGD01000096.1 GCA_011090425.1 Nitrospira sp. LK70
ACCGGCATTGAACCAGGTATTCCCGGCAGGCTTCGGAGGTCGAGAATCGCTGACGAAACTCCCGCACGTCCTTAGGATAACCCAGTCGCCCCATTGCTGGAGAGTGCCAAAAGAGCTAACCGGAGTCAAAGTAATAAGCATATACGCGTATTTATCCGTCTCTTCATCACGTGGCTTAAACATCGAGCAGTGAAAACGGCGTGGGACCCTGAGGAAGGAATCGAGACCTGATCAGAAACCTGAGCGAAGATTCATTGAGACGGTTGGAGTTGAACCGCATACCTCGTACCGTCCTCCATAACCCCACTCATTCGCAGCATGCGCGAATTGTCCGATACATATAACGAGCCGGTGGCAGTGCCGCGCTCGGTCGTCACGGTCAGCTTGCCCTCGGCCAACGTGAATTGCCCTTGTCCGCTGAATACACCGATGGTTTGATAGCTTGCAAACTCGTACCGGCCGTCGTCGGCAATGGTCACGCGAAGCCAATCGTCCCCACGCACTTTGGGAGACCGCACCACGAGTCCGTCCCATTTTCCGGCAATCGAAGCGAAGGATTCGATGGGTTGAGGGCTCCACTGTTGCTTCGGCGCGACCCCAGTTGATTGACAACCTTGGACTACCAGAGACCATAGACTCATGCAGACCAGTAATACCGCTGCTCGAATATTCTGCTTCATGCTCCCTCGATTTTCCATCCGCCATATCCCTGACAATCACATGCTCTTGCCGTCCACTTAACAATACAGCGAACCGAACAAGTGCAGCATTACCCGCGACGCGGAAGTAAGGCCCCGGCAACCCGATCTTGTCATAGAATCGACCTCTCGGTCACGCGGCGCGTAGGGTAGTATCATTGCGACTGGGCGTCAACATCATTGATCGCCCCCCACAATCGGTTGTCATGCCGATTAATGCAATGGACGCCCGCACCCAGTGAGCACCAGCTCCTCCCAATGGATGATGACACGCGAGCTGAACAACTCGCCGCTCATGCTGTCATGACAGGTTTCAGCGGTGATTTCGATCTGTAGATCACCCGCATCCCACCGGGTGATCTTCCGGGCCTGATCGGTGACCGCTTTCGGCAACCGGCGTTCGACGCGCTTTTCGCCGTACTCGGTAATCAGCACGATGCGCGACATCTCACGCATTTCCAGCACCCACGGCGGTTCGTTGCCGATGCCTCGAAAATCTACGCCATCGAGTTTGGCCTGCTCCCATACAGCTCGTTGGCGATCGTTCCGGCACGTGAGCGTTTTTTTACCAGGCTCGGACAGTATGCCATGCTCCCCCTCGATGACGAGTTCCACTTCGCCCTGCACGTAGCGAGACGGCGTCGCACCAAAAACAGCCGTGAGGCGCAACGTTGCTTGTTCACCAAACACCCACGCTTCGCTTTCCGTGGCGCGTACGACATAGCTGGACTCGTCCGGGCACATGAAGACCCATGTCCGCGCGCCCATCTCATTACCAACACTCGTGCGAGCGGCAGGCAGGATTTCGCAGGTCATCGTCCATACAATAATTGCACATCCGGTAATGGCAAGAACCCAGGCAGGATGTCTGAAGGCCTGCATGAATCGTCTTTCTTCAACGAATGACTTTCAACCTCGCGTGGAGCATCCCGTCTAAATGAACGCGATTCAGATCACGAAAGCCCGTTCGAATCTATATCATCCAGAGCAAGTTTGAGCAGGACAATGATAAGCAAGGAAGGTTTGTCCCTTCAGCTCTTCGGCCTCCTGGATGCCAAGAGGGCATTGGAAGGCGGCAAGGGAGCGGCATTCCAGAAAGGCGTCGCATGACGACACCGCAAGTCTTTCATCCAGGCATTCAAACGGATTGAGACCCGAGCCTCCATCCCTTCCTGTGCCAAATAAGAGGAAACATCTACGCCCGCGGCCGTGATCCCGAGTTGCCCGCTTGGCCTGATGTCCTCCAAGCCCACCTTACTTCTTGATCGGCTGAACAGACGACGCCAGTTGGACATCCACCAGTTGTTGGAGCCGGCGTTCCAGTTGGAGAAATCTTGCTGCGGTTTTCGGGGACAAGGCCTTCGCGATCTCCTCAAATGCTTTCTTCCGGAGGTCGAGCGTCATCTGATCCACTTCAAAAACTCTTCGCGCCAGATCCTTGGCACCAGCGTCGCTAAACGACTCGTACGACTTCCTATAGTCCTCCATCACCGCAATCTTCTTGTCGTTGATGGCCGCCGATTCCACTTCGTATTTCCGATAGAGGGGCCAGAAGATGTCCGCTTCGTCACGGGTGAATTGCATCCGGTCTGCGATCAGTTGCATCTTTTTCGTCCGAAGGTCCGCGCGCAGCAGCTCAATGTCCGAGCCGGCATCGCGCTCTTCGGCAACAGCAGCAGGCGGCGGCACCGTGACAAAAAACGCTGAAACCATGCTCGCTGCCAGGGCAGCGACAAGAGCTGTCTTGATCATGATCATTGATCCCTCCCATGAAACTTACAATTGACTCCCGACCGAGCGTAACCTGCCGGATCGACGAGATAGGTTTTCAGGGTCTCCTTCAAGTAAAGACCTACGTGATCGGACCCGATGGCGACAGACACCGGCTACCTCCCCTGTGTCGGCTGCCGGATCGCAGCTACCGTGGTAGGCTGACCTCCCACCGGCGTAACAGATCACGATCCCCGCCGACGCTCGTCCTCAACCACATACTCGAAACTCGATCGAAACTCCGCCGGAGTCATGCAAGCGAGGGTCGCATACTTGCCGAGCAGATCGGGTTGTTCGAAGTCTTCCGGTCCGAGGCGAACCATGTAGCGTCGAGCGATCTCGTAGCCGGCAGAGCGAACATCGACGGGCCGGACTCTCGTCCGACCGGTGCGGGAGTCGAGAATCTGGTCGAAGGGGATGGGCATAAATCGCCCATGGACCATCGCCGCCACCGCTGCGCTGCCCCCTTCCAACAGAAGGCCGGTCGCGCTGCATCCTAAATCCCGCGTATATTCGAGATCGAACCCGATCGGATCCGCGCATCGTAACTCAAATCCGATATCCTTTTCGCGAATCACCGGCTCGACGCCCAGCGGCGCGAGCCTTGCGCGCACGGCTCGTGAGACCAGCCCTGCTAGATTGATTTTGGACAGCTCGATGTGGCCGTGATCGTCGCGCGGCAACGCCGCATCTTGAGATAGTTCCTCGGGATCCAGCGCTTCGGCCAGTCCCTCCGCCATCACGACCACGCCATCCTCCTGCCCCAGGCTCAATCGCTTGAGGATTGCCCCGGCCGCCACGTCGACGACTCGTGAGAGACGGAGCGGGCGAGCGGAGAACTCTTCCGGAATGAGCGTGAGCGTGGCCCCTGCCGCCTTTCCAATGCCCAGTGCCAGGTGGCCAGCCTGCCGTCCCATCGCCACAACAAAAAACCAGTGTGAGGTGCTACGCGCCTCCACCATGAGAGTCTTGACGATCTGAACACCGATGTGCCGGGCCGTTTCGAAGCCGAAGGTCGGTACACCTTCCGGCAGGTCCAGATCGTTGTCGATCGTCTTCGGAACGTGGACGACGCGCAGTCTTCCTTGGGCCGCCTGTTCCAGCTTCAGCGCAGAAAAACAGGTATCGTCGCCGCCGATCGTGATCAGGCCAGACACGTCGAGCTTGCGGAGCGTGGCGATCACCCTTTCCATATCCTGCGGCTTCTTGGTCGGATTCGCCCGGGCGGTTCGTAGATAGGAGCCGCCCTGGAGGTGGAGCCCGCTCACCTCCTCCATCGTCAGGGGCGCGACCTTGCCCGTATCACCGGCGATCAACCCCTTGAATCCGTCCCGAATGCCGAGCACCCGGCGGCCGGCAGCCAGGCATCGCAACGCCGCAGCCGCGATGACCCCATTGATTCCCGGCGCCGGACCGCCGCCGACGAGAATTCCGATGGCCCTGTCCTGAGACTGCTGCATGTTCATGACGCTCTCACGGACTCTTCCCTTCCCGGACTTACGATCGCTGATGCCCCATCACGGCGATTGGTGCTGTTCCCAATCTCTTCAGAAATTTTCCGGGATGAATGTTCTATCCTTCATTGTCGCCTGGTCATCGTATTTGTACTTCTTCGATCGTTCGGGCAGTTTCACCTTCTCCCGCTTCAATTTCTTATAGGGAATCAGGCTCAGCAGATGACTGATGCAGTTGAGCCGGGCAGCTTTCTTGTTGTCCGATCGAATAATGTACCACGGTGCATGCTTCGTGTCGGTCGCCTCCAACATCCGGTCGCGCGCGCGCGAATACTCGTACCATTTTTCGCGCGAGGGAAGATCCATCGGGCTCAGCTTCCACTGGCGCAAGGGGTCGTCGACCCGTGCTCGGAACCGACGCTCCTGCTCTTCGTTGCTCACCTCCAGCCAGTACTTGATCAGAATGATCCCGCCTTCGACGACGTATTTCTCGACAACCGGACAGAGCTCCAGAAACCGCTCATATTGCTCCTTGCCGCAGAATCCCATGACGTGCTCAACGCCGGCACGGTTGTACCAACTCCGGTCCCAAATGACAATTTCGCCGGCCGCCGGGAAGTGGGCCATGTAGCGTTGCATGTACATCTGGCTCTTCTCGCGATCCGAGGGAGCGGGCAGGGCCACGACTCGGAACACGCGTGGACTCACGCGCTCGGTGATGGCCCGAATGGTACCGCCCTTGCCCGCGCCGTCGCGGCCCTCGAACACCACCATGATCCTGACACCCTTCTGTTTCACCCAATCCTGGAGGTAACAGAGTTCAGCCTGAAGCTTGCGCAGTTCCTTCTCATATTCCTTACGTTTCAACTTCCCGCCCTTCTCTTCTTCCTGCTCCTTGTCCTTGGCCATGATCCTTCAACCTCCGATCGCGATTCGCGTGTGAAGCCCCACGGCGTAACAGCCGTGACCTCTTGCATCGGCTGGTAAAATCTTTTCACCGACACCCTGTCAGTATGACCGGCCTGTGATCCTGCCTGAAACCTCCTCTCAGTCCACGGGGCAGGCCTTGACATTCCAGATGTCGGACGCGTATTCGGCAATGGTGCGGTCGCTCGAGAACTTCCCGGAGCCGGCAACATTGAGGATCGCCTTTTTCGCCCAGGCCTCTTGGTCCAGGTAGAGACGGCCCAGTGCCTCCTGTGTCCGACTGTAGGCTGTGAGGTCCGCCAGATGCATGTAGAAATCCCCGTGGGCCAGCAGCGTATCGCAAATAGGGGTAAACGCACCAGGCTCGTTGCGGCTGAAGTAGTCGGAGGCGATGAGGTCAAGCGCGTGCTTGGTCTCCGTATCATGCTCATAATGCCAGCGCGGGTCATACCAGCCCCGGCTCTTGGCGACCTCCTCCGCGCTGAGCCCGAACAGGAAAAAGTTCTCCTCCCCGGCCTCTGCAGCCATCTCGATCGTCGCGCCGTCCCGCGTCCCGATGGTGAGGGCTCCATTCATCATGAACTTCATGTTGCTCGTCCCACTGGCCTCATAGCCGGCGGTAGAAATCTGCTCGGATACGTCGCTGGCGGGAATGAGGTGCTCGGCCAGTGAGACGCAGTAGTCCGGCAGAAACAGGACCTTGAGGCGTCCTTTCACTGCGGGATCGCCGTTGATCGTGCCGGCCAGGTTGTTGATGAATTTGATCACGAGCTTGGCCAAGTGGTAAGCAGGAGCCGCCTTGCCGGCGAAAAAGAAGGTACGAGGCGTGAAGTCGAGGCCCGGATTCTCGCGAAGCCGGTTGTACAGGATCACGATGTGCAGGGCGTTGAGGAGCTGGCGCTTATATTCATGAATGCGTTTCACCTGGCAATCGAAAATGCTCTCCGGGTCCACCGTCTCTCCGACCTGCGATTTGAGCCACTTGGCGAATCTCATCTTCATGTCCCGCTTGGCTGCGCGAAAGACCTCGCGAAAACTCTTATCTTCGGCAAGTGGTTTGAGCTTGGCCAGAAGGCCGAGATCGGCGATCCAGCCGTCGCCGACGGCGTCGCTGATGATCCGCGCCAAGGCGGGATTGCACGTCAACAGCCATCGGCGTGGCGTGACGCCGTTGGTCTTGTTGTTGAACCGCGCGGGGAACATCCCGGCCAGGTCCCTGACCGTCATCGTACGGAGCAATTTGGAATGGATGGCGGCGACGCCGTTCGTACTGTGCGAACCGACGATGGCCAGATTGGCCATCCGAACCTTTCGGTCCGCGCCTTCCTCGATCAGACTGACACGTTCCACGCGCCCCTCGTCGCGCGGGAACCGCAACCGGACCGTATCCAGGAACCGACGATTGATCTCGCGGATGATTTCCGCCAGCCTCGGCAGCACACTGTCGAACCATCTGAGCGGCCATTTCTCCAGCGCCTCGGGGAGCAGGGTATGGTTCGTATAGGCAAGCGACCGTTGCGTCAGGTCCCAGGCCTGTTCCCAGCCCAGGTGTGCGTCATCGAGCAGGATCCGCATGAGCTCCGGCACGGCCATGGCCGGATGAGTGTCGTTCAATTGGATGGCCACCTGCTCCGGCAACAGACTCCAGTCGTCCTGTGCGCGTCTGAAGCGACGGATGAGATCGGCGAGCGAACAGGCGACGAGGAAATATTCCTGCAGGAACCGCAACCCCTGCCCCATCGACGTGGAGTCGTCCGGATAGAGGACGCGCGTGAGCGATTCTGCGCCGAGGGTTTCCGCAAGCGCGCCGACGAAATCACCGCGGCTGAATTGCTGAAAATCGAAATAATCAGGCGTGCCGGCCGCCCACAGCCGCAGGGTGTTGATGGTCTTGCCTCCATATCCGATGACCGGACGATCGAAGGGAATTCCGAGCAACGTGGACGGCCGCCCATGGACCGGCTTGAGCGCACCGGCCTGCAACTCGAATGAGCAGTTCAATTTGACCTCGACCGCATCCTCGAGGCGCGCCACCTCCCAGGGATCAGGCCTCCGAAGCCAGTTGTCCGGCTGTTCGCACTGCCACCCGTCCCTGATCGTCTGTTTGAAAATACCGTACTCGTAGCGGAGCCCATACCCCATCCCAGGAATCTGGAGCGTCGCCATCGAGTCGATGAAACAGGCCGCCAGCCTCCCGAGTCCGCCGTTGCCTAGGCCGGCGTCTGGTTCACACTCAGCCAATACGAGCGGGTCGAGCCCTTTCTTGTTCATGGCCTCCAACGCCAACGGCCCCAACAGCGCGTTGGTGACGTTGTTGATAAATGAACGCCCGAGTAAGAACTCCATCGAGAGGTAATACACCCGCTTGGGATTCTTCTTCTCATAGGTCGCTTCGGTCTTGAGCCAACGCTGCGAAATCACGTCCCGAACCGACCGAGCCGCCGCCTCGAATTGCTCATATCGGGTCGCCCGCTCAGGATCGAGGACGTGGTCGAAAATCAAATGCCGTTCATAGAGCGCATCACTCGTGCCGGTAAACTGGATGGGGCCGCAACCATATTGTTCAAGCAGTTCGTTCTGACGAGCGTTCATACGACCTCCAAGAAAGGATTCCCGACTTTACCTGACGCACAGCCGGTCAGTGCCCGATCTCATCGACATCGAACGACCGGATCTGCCGCACGTCAAATTTACTCGCCATGTTCTTCCCTGGCGGACCACAGCGGACTCTACCCTGGTTCGATCCAGGCGTACAGCACGACGACGGAACGAGCCTCGGCCCTGTACGTGGGGCCTGAGAGCGAGGGCGCGGCCTCCCACGGAACAATGTCCAGCGGCGAGTCAAGAGCCGTATCGATCCATCTTCGCCAGTGGTCGTCCCCTCCATTGTGGACCGGCGGCAGTTCAAACTCGAGCGGCCCCCAATAGGCATTCAAAATAAAATGGGAAACCAGCTTCTGATGGTGCAACTCAACAGTAAAGGCAATGCTGTGTGAGTGCGGACTCCAGTCCGGTTGATGCAGCTTGATACCATGCCACTCTTTATTCGCTCGGCGGATCAGCTGCGTAAGGCTCATCCGTTCGCGCTCGTGCTCCACATCGCGCAAGAGCCGTCGCGCATTCAGCAGCGTGACGAACCGATGGATATCGGCATGTTTCTTGACAAGCGTCCAATCGAGCCAGTTCGTGTCATCATCCAGACAATACGCATTGTTGTTGCCGCGCTGTGTGCGCCGCACCTCATCGCCCATCAGAATCATGGGCACCCCCAGCGAGAGCAGCGTCACGGTGAGAAAATTCTTCGCTTGCCGGTTCCGCAGCCGCTCGATCGCCGGATCATCCGTTGGCCCTTCGATCCCGCAGTTCCAGCTTTTGTTGTCGTCGGCGCCGTCACGGTTGTCTTCTCCGTTGGCCTCGTTGTGCTTGCCGTTGTAGGAGACGAGATCGTTGAGCGTGAAGCCGTCATGACAGGTCACGAAGTTGACCGTCTGCTCTGGCTCCCGTTCTTCGTGACCATAGATCTCCGGGCTGCCGATCATGCGGTCGGCAAACCGCGCGACAGATCCGGTTTCGGCACGGAAGAAGTCACGGGTATCGTCGCGGAACCGGCCGTTCCACTCCTTCCAACTGTCGCCGACAAATGAGCCGACCTGGTAGAGTCCCGCCGCATCCCAGGCCTCGGCGATGAGTTTGGTGCCGGCTAAAGCTGGGTCCGATTCGATATCCCACAGGATCGGAGGATTCTGCCGAGGCCGACCGGCCTCGTCGCGGGTGAGAATCGAGGCCAGGTCGAACCGGAAGCCGTCGACATGCATCTCCTCCACCCAGTACCGGAGACTGTCCATGATCAAGCGGCGGACCATCGGGTGATTCGCGTTCAAGGTGTTGCCGGTGCCTGTATAGTTGCTGTAGCGGCTTCGGTCCTCCTCCAGCAAGTAATAGGCGGCGTTTTCGAGTCCCCGATAGCAGAAAGTGGGCCCGTCCTCCTTTCCTTCGGCGGTGTGGTTATAGACGACATCGAGGATCACTTCGATGCCGGCCCGATGCAGCGCTTTGACCATGTCGCGAAACTCGTCAACCGCACCGAGTGGGTCTTGGCGCGAGCTGTACGATTGGTGCGGCGCAAAGAACGAGACGGGCGCGTAGCCCCAGTAATTGACTCGCCCCGGCGGACAATCCTGAGGATCGAATTGGAACACAGGCAGCAATTCAACCGCGGTGATACCGAGTTCCTGAAGATAGGGAATCTTCTCGATCAGCCCGGCGTATGTACCAGACTTCTGCTCACCGACACCGGAACTGGGGTGCCGGGTAAATCCACGCACATGCAGCTCGTAGATAATGGTCTGGGCAGATGGCCGTTTGAGCGGCGCATCGCCCTCCCAATCGTAGGCCTGCACATCCGCCACGACGCTCTTCATGGCTGTCCCGCAATTATCTCCCGGCTTCGATGCCGCCATGCGGTCATATTGCTCTGGCACAGCCACTGCCCTGCCGTACGGATCGAACAACAGTTTTTGAGGATCGAAGCGAAGGCCTCGTTGCGGCTCAAACGGCCCCTGCACGCGGTAGCCGTAGATCTGCCCCGGCTTGAGATCGGGAACGAACCCATGCCAATAGTGGTAGGTCCTGTTTGTCCAGGGATCGAGAGGAATCACCCTGCCCGGCTTTCCATCGTCCACATGATCGAACAGCAGCAGCTCCACGAGCGTGCCGCTCCGGCTGTACAAGCTGAAGTTCACCCCGTCGTCATAGACGGTCGCACCAAGTGGAGCGCTTCGCCCTGGGCCTATCCCCTTGCCTCTCATCCGGTTCTGCCTCGCGCCAGATCTGGCTCTCTTCCGTAGACCATCCGCACCGCACAGCGATCCTGTCACACGGTTCAGCCATACAACGCACATCCATCAGCCACCGCTCCTGGTCTCCCTCGGTGCAGTCGCACTGTCCGGCTTGTGTAACCGTTGCTGCATCTCCAGCCATGTGGCGTGGTGTTGGCGGATCAGGGTGATCGCCTCGTCTGCGTCGGCCACGCACAGAGGAATGGTCAAATCTTCAGGATTGGCCAACGGCGGGTCTGTCGACAACATGGCGGTCTTCGCCCATTCGATCAGACCCGGCCACATCTTTCCCACGAGGATAAGGGGGACATTCTGCAGATGCCGCACTTGGAGCAGCTGCCAGATCATCGTCATCTCCAACACCGTCCCGATACCTCCAGGAGCAACGATGAAGGCATCGGAGGCGATGACGAACTGATGCAGCCGCGTGAAAAACGTCCGGTGCTCGTACGCCTGCGACACAAATGCGTTGACGTTTTGCTCGAACGGCAGATCGACCCTTATACCATAAGAGCGACTGCGCTCCGGGATGCTGGCCGCCCCCTCGTTGGCCGCTTGCATCAGACCTGGTCCACCCCCTGTGATGATGTCGCAGCCCATCTCGGCCAGGGACTTCGCCACTCGCTTGGTTTCCTCGTAGCCGAAGGTCCCGGGTTTGATACGGGCCGAGCCGAAAATGCTCACCCGGTACCGGTCGCGTACGGTGGGGCGCAACCTCGTGAGGTTGTTGACCGCGTCCCACAAACTCAAGACGGACTCGGACAATACCTCCATCACTTTCTTTTCGTCGCCGAGTCTGACAAGTTCTCTGGCTGTCGAACCAGGTACATCGGATCGATTCATAGGCACGCCTCACACGAGTTTCTGCCGGACTCTTCGTCATTCATCTATTGCTCTGCTCGAATGGTTTGCGCTCACGCATAGAATCATGCTTCTACATGGCGAGTCTCATTCCATAGTCGAATCACCGGCCGGGACAGGTCATGTTCGTAGCCCAACGCACTCAAGCTCGCTGTGCTCAACATGAAAAACCTACAGTTGACCGTCGGTTCAAGCCCCAGCCAGCTGGTGGCCAACACACGCATGAAGTGCCCACTCGTAAACAGCAAGACATTCCCGGCCACCGCGCGCACCCGCCGCACGACGCGGTCGGCTCGTTCGCTGACTTGCTGGGGCGATTCCCCTCCCGGGCATCCATCGCGGAACAGTTCCCAATCCGGGCGTTCCACCCGAATCTCATCCGTGCGGCGTCCTTCATATTGACCGTAGTCCCATTCGACAAGATCCCGATCGACTTCGGCGACTGCGCCGAAGCCGGCCAGTTCGCACGTTCGAGTTGCTCGTTGCAACGGGCTCGTCAACACCTTGGCAAATCTCAACCCTTTCAGCCGTTCTCCAAGCCGGCGAGCGGTGCGCTCGCCCCGCTCAGTCAGCGGCAAATCGGTCAGCCCCGTATGCTGGCGCGAGATGGTCCAGGCAGTCTCACCGTGCCTGGCCAGATAGATGATAGGAAGATCTTCGCTCATGACATGGTCGCGGTGAGCCGCTCCTCGGCCTTCAGGTTCCCCTCCACTTACTACTTACCACTTGCTACTTACCCATCCCTTCCGGCTCCTTCAGATGACCTGTCAGCCCATCCGCCGAAACCGGCGATAACGCCGGATCAACTCGTTGGTCGAGCTGTCGTGCCGCAGATCCGGATCTGTCCCGCTCGTCAATTCCGGCGTGATCCGTTTGGCCAGCACTTTACCCAGCTCCACACCCCACTGGTCGAACGAGTTGATGCGCCAGACCGTGCCCTGGACGAAGACCTTGTGCTCGTAGAGCGCGATCAATTTTCCCAACATTTCCGGCGTCAGTTCCTCCACCAGGATGGTATTCGTCGGGTGGTTGCCTGGAAACGTCCGGTGCGACACGAGAGCCGGAGTCACTCCTTCAGCCTCCACTTCCGCGGCCGTTTTGCCGAAGGCCAGGGCCTCTGTCTGCGCAAACAGATTGGAAGCCAGCAGATCGTGATGCTGCCCCATAGGGTTGAGCGATCGGCAGAACCCGATGAAGTCGCAGGGGATCAACTTTGTGCCCTGATGAATTAATTGATAGAACGCGTGCTGGCCATTGGTGCCGGGCTGTCCCCAAATGACCGGGCCAGTCTGGTAATTCACCACGCTCCCCCCTCGATCCACGCGCTTCCCGTTGCTCTCCATATCGAGCTGCTGCAGATAGGCACTCAGCCGTCCGAGGTAGTGATCATAGGGCAGAATCGCGTGAGACTCGGCGCCGAAGAAATTCCCGTACCAGAGTCCGATGAGCCCCAGCAAGACCGGCAGGTTCTTGTCGAACGGTGCGGTCCGGAAATGCTCGTCCATAGCATGGTATCCGGCCAGCATCTCGCGGAATCGCTCCGGTCCAATGGCGACCATCAATGAGAGGCCGATGGCCGAAGGCAGCGAGTAGCGGCCTCCGACCCAGTCCCAGAATTCGAACATATTGGCAGGATCGATTCCGAATTTCTCGACTTCACCCGCGTTCGTGGACACAGCCACGAAGTGGCGGGCCACCGCCGCGTCGTTCTTGAGCGCTTGCAGGCACCAGGCACGTGCGGTCTGAGCGTTCGTCAGAGTCTCCTGCGTGGTAAACGTCTTCGAGCAGATGAGGAACAGCGTCTCCGCCGGATCGAGGTCCCGCGTCGACTCGGCGATATCGGTCGCATCAACGTTCGAGACGAAACGAACCGTCAGGGCGCGATCGCTGTAGGCCCGCAGCGCCTCGTAGGCCATGACAGGCCCCAGGTCCGAGCCCCCGATTCCGATGTTCACGACAGTGCGAATGCGCTTGCCGGTATGACCTTTCCACTGGCCGCTGCGCACAAGGTTTGCGAAGCCGGCCATCTTCTCGATCACTGCCTGGACCTTCGGCACGACGTTCTCGCCATCCACCCGAATGGCGGCACCGGCGGGAGCGCGCAGCGCAACGTGGAGAACCGCACGATGCTCAGTCACATTGAGCTTCTCGCCACGGAACATCGCGTCGATAGCGACGCGCAAGCCGGCGGCGTCGGCGAGATCGAGCAACAGACGCATCGTGTCATCCGTGAGGCGGTTTTTTGAATAATCGAGATAGATCCCCTGCGCCTCGCACACCAGACGCGCGCCACGCCCTGGATCTTTCGCAAACAGATCCCGCATGTGCAGGCCCTTGACCGCCTCGTAATGCTCCAGAAGAGCCTTCCATGCAATGCTTTGCGTGAGTGGAACTGCGCCGTTCGTCATCGCCTCACCTCCTCAGCTTTCCCGCCAACTCATGAGATCGGACTATCGATCCATGGACCGACTCATTTACACATTGTCCGATTCCGTGGATGACGCATGTCGTCCCGTCGGCGTACCCTGCCCCCATTGCCAATCGGTGATCTCAGGCATGTCTTCGCCGTGCTTGGCGATGTACTCCTTGTGCTCAAGCAACTTGTCACCGATCGCCTGTTTGGCATAGGCGGCGCGGGATCCGAGTTGCGGAAGCCGGTCGATCACGTCGCCGAAGAGATGGAACCGATCGAGATCATTCATGACGACCATGTCGAACGGCGTGCTCGTCGTCCCCTCCTCCTTGTAGCCACGCACGTGTAGGTTGTGATGGTTCGTTCGCCGATACGTGAGGCGATGGATCAGCCAGGGGTAGCCGTGAAACGCGAAAATGATCGGCTTGTCCTTGGTGAAGAGCGCGTCGAAGTCCCGGTCCGGCAGGCCGTGCGGATGCTCGCTCGGCGACTGCAGCTTCATGAGGTTCACGATATTGATCACGCGGATCTTCAGCTCGGGAACATGTCGGCGGAAAAGATCGACGGCGGCCAGCGTCTCCAGCGTCGGCACGTCTCCGCAACAGGCCATGACGACGTCAGGATCTCCTCCCTTGTCGTTGCTGGCCCATTCCCAGATGCCGATGCCCGCCGCGCAATGTTTGACCGCCTGATCCATCGTCAGCCATTGCGGAGCCGGTTGTTTGCCGGCCACAATGACGTTGACGTAATTGCGGCTGCGCAGACAATGGTCGGTCACCGACAGGAGCGTGTTTCCGTCCGGTGGCAGGTAGACGCGCACGACTTCCGCTTTCTTGTTCACGACATGATCGATGAAGCCAGGATCCTGATGGCTGAAGCCGTTGTGATCTTGACGCCAGACGTGAGAGCTCAAGAGATAATTGAGCGAGCCGATCGGCCGCCGCCAGGGTATCTCATTGCAAACCTTCAGCCACTTCGCATGCTGATTGAACATCGAGTCGATGATATGAATGAACGCCTCGTAGCAGGAGAAAAAGCCGTGTCGACCGGTGAGGAGATAGCCCTCCAACCATCCCTGACATTGATGTTCGCTGAGCATCTCCATCACCCGGCCATCCGGCGCCAGATGGTCGTCGTAGGGATAGCGGTCCGCCATCCAGGCCCGGTTGGTCACTTCCAATGCATCCTGCCAGCGGTTTGAGTTGTTCTCGTCCGGACTGAAGAGCCGGAAGTTCCGGCTCTTCATATTCAGCTTCAACGTGTCGCGCAGAAATTGCCCCATGAGGCGAGTGGATTCGGCAGTGACCGAACCGGGCTTCGTCACCTTGACCGCATAGTCGCGGAAGTCCGGCAAGCGCAGGTCTCTGAGCAGTAGGCCGCCGTTGGCGTGAGGATTGGCGCTCATGCGACGCGCGCCTTTCGGCGGCAATTCGGCGAGCTCCGGTTTCAACCGGCCGGCCTCGTCGAAGAGTTCCTCCGGTTTGTACGACTTCATCCATGTTTCAAGAATCTTCACGTGTCCGGGCTTTTCGTGCATTTCGCCCATCGGCACCTGGTGACTGCGCCAGTAGTCCTCGGTTCGCTTCCCGTCGATTTCCTTCGGGCAGGTCCAGCCTTTCGGAGAACGGAGAATGATCATCGGCCAGCGTGGCCGCTCTTTCACGCCGTCTTTTCTCGCCTGAGTCTGGATGCTGCGGATTTCCTCCATACAGGTATCGATGGTGGCGGCCATGAGCTGGTGCATCTTCTCTGGGTCGCTGCCCTCGACAAAATGAGGTCTATACCCGTAGCCGCGGAAGAGCTGATCCAATTCTTCATGGGTGATACGGGCCAGCACGCAGGGATTGGCGATCTTGTACCCGTTCAGGTGCAGTATCGGCAACACTGCTCCGTCGGACGCAGGGTTCAGGAACTTGTTGGAGTGCCAGGAGGTCGCCAATGGTCCGGTTTCCGCCTCACCGTCGCCGACGACACAGGCCACGATCAAGTCAGGATTGTCATACGCAGCCCCATAGGCGTGAGAGACCGCGTAGCCCAGTTCGCCGCCTTCGTGTATGGAGCCGGGGGTTTCAGGCGCCACGTGGCTGGGAATCCCTCCGGGAAACGAGAACTGCTTGAACAGTCGCTGCATGCCCTCTTCATCCTGGGAGATATTCGGATAGACCTCCGAGTAGGTGCCTTCCATGTAGGCATTGGCGACAATGCCTGGCCCCCCGTGGCCCGGGCCGATAATGTAGATCATGTTGAGATCCCGCGCCTTGATCGCTCGATTCAGATGGGCATAGATGAAATTGAGGCCGGGGGTGGTGCCCCAGTGACCCAGAAGCCGCGGCTTCACATGGTCCTTGCTCAGGGGCTGCTTCAGCAGCGGGTTATCGTACAAATAAATCTGCCCCACCGAGAGATAGTTCGCCGCCCTCCAGTAGGCATCGATCAGTTTCAGTTCCTTCTGAGATAACGGACTATCCATGACCTCTCCTTTCCTTCTGTTAGAGTCAACTTTCTTGACTCATGAAACTGTGTTTCGTACACACCGAACCGTCTCCCTGCCAATCCAGGTCTCTTCATCCGCCGCGACCACATACGCAGCCGGCTGCGATTCATCTGTGCTGATCTGTGCTGCATGACCTGGAGGAAGGCCGACCGCCGCTCGATTGCGATGGCTATCGATCCTCAGGCCACACCATTCCATGTTCCGACAAATCCTCTCACGAATCTCCGGCGCGTTTTCCCCGATCCCGCCCCCGAAGAGGACGGCATCAGCCCCGCCTAACACGGCGAGGTAGGCACCGAGATACTTCCGCGCCCGATAGCAAAATAGATCGATAGCGAACTCCGCCCGCTTGTCCTGCTCCTGCTCGGCAGAGCGGAGCAACTCCCGCATGTCGTTGGACCGGCCTGAAAGCCCCAGAAGGCCTGACCGC
>PHGD01000189.1 GCA_011090425.1 Nitrospira sp. LK70
CATAGGTGCCTGCGTAGACGTATTGCGTGCTTTGTGATCCTGCTCCCAACACATCCGCCGGATCGGAGGCAAAGGTGACTGGATTAAACGCAAATCCGTCAAAATTCACGATGCCGTCCATCCAACGGAAACTAAAATCCAGCCGTCCATCCTTTGGAAGGTCGGCACCGAATCTCACCGATCCTTGCCAGTTGTGATATCCATCGCGCTCAGCCGCCCCACGCCGATAATTGATCGCTGAAAAACCGGCCGTGTCCCAACGAGTGATTGCTCCAGAAAAATCTATGGGGCCCTTCTTGCCGACTAGATTGGCACCTTCTCGAAGCGAGACGAACGAGCCGTACTCGGCAAAACCGGAGATGTTGGGCTTGCCACGGCCCCGCTTTGTTGTGATGTTGATCACGCCCCCCATCGCATCCGACCCCCACAGCATGCTCTGACTTCCTCGCAAGATCTCGATCCGCTCAATGTTGTCGGACGTGAGGTTGGCAAAGTCATACGTGCCGATCGTGGCACTATTGACGATCGCCCCGTCGATTAAAACCATCGTCTGCTCCGGCGTCCCCCCACGTATCCGTACATCCACGACCGTGCCGGGCCCACCGCTCTGGTTGACCGATAATCCTTGTGCCCAGCGGAGCACCTCTGCAACTGTCCTGACCTTTCGCTGCTGCATCTCTTCGCCGGTGATCACCTCCACGGCGCTCGTGACTTGTTTGGCGGGCATTGGGGTCTTGGTGGCGCTCACGACGACTTCCGGAACTTCGAGCTCCGGCTGGTCGGCCATCGCGATTTCCTGAGCCGATGTTGGAGATGCGTGAACGACCAGCCAGAGAATGAGAGCACAGGTACGAAACCAACGACGGGCTGAGAACCGCAACATGAAAACCTCCCTTTGACTCGAAGGGTGTCGATAATCCCGGCAGTCGGGTCTCCTGACTTGCGGCTCGTCGTTTCTCTGCGCCTTCCCATGTGCCGAGGCACACAGTGGCACGTTGCAGAGTCACTCCCCGCTTCCCGCTTACAGTGGCGGCACCGTGATGGATTTGCACCATCTTCCCCGTCGCTGTCGGTGTGGTCTTAAAGAATCCCCCAGAATAATTGTTGCGCACCCAGTTTCCCATGCAGGAGAGGGGTGCCTCTCTTCCTGCTCTTTACAATCTGTCATGCATCCGATGAGCCGTTGCCTCAATTTCGGACATAATCGACGGCGTATCGTGGAGAACGCAGATCCATGTTGTCAAAATCCCAGCTGAACGTCAGCACGGCGGATTTCTTGGACGTATGCGTGAGCAGGCGGGTGCCGTCCTTCACGACAAGACTTGGAGCGTCCCAAAAATCCAGCGCCTTCTCTGCGCCTGTTCTATTACAGACGATCAACGGAAGTCCTGTTTCGTGGGTCCGCTGCTCCCATTCTCCATTCGGACCATGAATTCCCGGGCCCCATGAGGCAGGAGACACGAAGATCTGCGCGCCTTCAAATTGAAGGGCACGGGCAATATTCGACGTGTAGACGTCGCTACAGACAAGTACACCGACCTTGATCCCATCGCACTCGATCGGAGCGACAATGTCCCCAGGACTCGACCATGCCAGCGAATCGCTCGCCACATTGATCTTGCGATGTTTACCGAGGATCTCGCCGGTCGGGCCGATAACAAACACCGAGTTGTAAAGCCGCTTGCCGTCGCGCTCTGGGCACCCGAGAAATACGGTTCGTTTCAGTGTCTTAACCAGCTTGCAGACCTGTTGCATCCAAGGGTCGGGCTGCGGCTGTATCCAATCCAAGCCGACAAGGTGGGCGAACTGAAGTCCGCAGACCGCAAGTTCCGGGGTCACGATCCACTCGGCCCCGTTCCTGGCGGCATGTTTGATGGCCTCGACAATCACGTACCGGTTTTGCTTAACTGCCCCGGGAACCGTCTCCAAATGAAGCAGCGCGATCTTGCCCCTTCTCATATTACGTTCTACCGGACAGAGAACGTCCAGGAAGCGTCACCCGAGGTAACCCGGTACCAGGATGTCGATCCACCAATACCCGGCATCGATATACGGCTTCCAATGTCCCAGGCTCAATGACCTCATCAGGAGGACCAAGCCGTATCACCCGTCCGCGATCCAACAACAGAATTTGGTCACAATACTGACTCACAAGGTTCAAATCATGGGAGACCACCACGATGGTGAGCCCTCGTTCCTCCTTGAGCTGTCGTATGACCCGACAGATGTCGATTTGGTGCTGTAGATCCAGAAACGCTGTGGGTTCGTCGAGCAATAGGACCATCGGAGATTGAGCCAAGGCACGAGCGATCACGGTCCGTTGTCGCTCGCCGCCGGAAAGATCCGGCATCAGACGCTGCGCAAGATGGGCGATGTCGACTGTAGCCATGGCCTGGGCAGCGACGGCAATATCCGCCTCGTCTTCCCAGCCGAAACCTCCAGACCACAAGGTGTGTCTCCGCTGAGCAAATCGTCCCATCACGACCGTCTCCGCGACGGTAAACGGAAAGCTCTGGTGGGTATCCTGAGGAACATAGGCAATGAGACGAGCCATATCTTGTGGCGTCAAGACTGCAAGGTCGTCCCCAAACAAGCGGACCATTCCCTGCTGCGGACTGAGGACGTTTGCCAGTATTTTGAGCAACGAGGTCTTTCCTGACCCGTTCGGCCCAACGATGCCGAGCACGTCTCCAGCCTTGATCTGAAAACCCACGTCATCGAGAATCCAGTCGACACCAGCCGACCACCCTGCATGATAGCGAAATCGAATGGACTCGATTTCATAGGCGAGCCGGGATGCGCGATGGGCGACCGCATTGGTCGATGGTTCCGATGCGATTTGCCGCTCATTCGAGCTGATCACACCAATTGATCCTTTCGCCATAACAGCAGGTAGAGGAACATCGGGCCACCGGTGAGAGCGGTGACAATCCCCACTGGGATTTCGCTCGGTGCCAGAATGGTACGAGCGACCGTGTCTCCCGCCACGAGAAACATTCCTCCAGCGAGCATCGATGCCGGTAACAGGACGCGATGATCGGACCCGACCAGCATGCGGACCGCGTGCGGCACGATCATGCCGACAAAGCCGATCATGCCGCTTACCGATACGACCGCTCCCGTCAACAGAGCGGCGAGTAAAAATAGTTGTTTTTTTACTCGCTCAGTCTCAACGCCCAGTGAGCGTGCCGTCTCCTCGCCGAAAGTCAGGATGTTCATGATCTGGGCCTTCTGCAGAAGGAGAGCCGCTCCTCCCACCACATACAGAGCGAACATCGACAGGATGCCGTAGTTCGACAGGGTCAGGGAACCCATTAACCAGGCTACGAGTCCGGCCGATCGATTGGGGTCCATGATCGAGGTGATGAACATAATCAACGCAGTCAGCATGGCGTTCAGAATAACGCCGGCCAACAACATGCTCTGAATCGGTAATCGCCCCCGCGAGCGAGCCAATCGATACATCGCTCCCAGTGACAACAACCCCCCGACAAACCCGAAGAGAGGCAGCCCAGGCAGAAACGCCACAGTCGTACCGATGCCGAACAGCATGGCCAATGACACTCCCAATGCTGCTCCACTTGAGACGCCAAGGACGTAGGGGTCCGCCAAGGGATTTCTGAGCAGGGCTTGCAGCGCCGCACCCACTACGGCGAGACTGCTTCCGACGAGAAAACCTGTCAAGACACGGGGCAGACGAATATGGAGCATAATCACGGCTGAGGTATCGGTTCCTGCGGTATCGGGTGTTCCGACCCCCAACCATCCTCTCAACGCCGACAGAACGGTTCCCATGTCAAGCTTTGTCGCCCCGAACTGAAGGCACAATACACAGAGAGCCAAGCTCGCCACGACGAGGCTGCCGATGATCGTTACCCACCGCTGGAACGTCAGGATCGCTCCGCTGCTTTTCCATTGCCGCAGCTGCTCGGCCCCGACTTCCGTCAACGGAGGAGAAACGATCGGAGACGAATCGACCGGTGCGAGTTGTGAAGTCGGTGTGGCCATAGGACCCCTTTACCGATTCACCGATGAGGACAGATCCAGCTCCGGATGCACGATCTCCGCTAACATTCGTAGCGCCTGGCGGTTCACAATACTGGAGGGAATCTGTCGCAGCCGTCCTGCTTTGACGGCAGTCATCCCAGTCCACTGC
>PHGD01000097.1 GCA_011090425.1 Nitrospira sp. LK70
CCTCCTGGCCAAAGGCTGCCCGGAGTTTGCCACAGATCTCGGACACGATTCGAGTATCAGACGATCACGCCACACCGCAGGCTGGCTGCGGAGTTGGAGAACAAGAGACGCTCTCATTTACCCACTCCAATCTGCGGAGAGCCCCAAAATAGAGAGACGCTTGCGAAGGAAATCATACGGCACTTCATCCAACTTCCGGTGGCCTTGGAAATCGGTGGTGCAGATGGTGCGAAGGGCTTCGTCAAGCGGATTGATGAAGCCGGTTTCAAAGCAGGAGTTCAGGCAGGCATGAAAGAGGACCCGTTCATTGGGCCGTCCCTCCACATCGAGGGCGACTTGAAACCGCATCCTGCCTTCCGTCAACGTCCCGGTTTTGTCGGAGCATAGGATGTTCATGCTGCCGAAGTTTTCGATCGCGGCGAGACGTTTTACGATGACTTTTTCACGTGCCATGCGTTTGGCACCGTGCGACAGATTCACGCTGATGATGGCGGGCAAGAGCTGCGGCGTGAGTCCGACGGCCAGCGCCATCGAAAACAGAAAGGAATCGAGCACCGGACGATGGAGAAATACGTTGATCGCGAAGATAGCGAACACAAGCAGCAAGGTTACTTCCATCAACAGATAACCAAACCGCCGCACCCCTCGTTCAAATTCTGTCTCAGGAGGCCGGAGCATCATCTGATGGGTCAGTCGCCCGAATTCCGTCTCCTTGCCGATACGGAGAATCACGGCCTTGGCGTGTCCGCTCACGACGTGAGTCCCCATGAAGATGCTGTTGGTCCTCCGTCCCAGAGAAGTTGCTTCCGGCAAGCTTCCGGTATTCTTTTCCGAGGGATAACTTTCGCCGGTTAATACTGCCTCATCGACGAAGAGGTCCTTCGCATCGAGGAGCAGTCCGTCTCCAGGGATGCTTGAGCCGGCTGTGAGTTCGACGACATCGCCGGGTACAATGTCGTGGAGAGCGGCTTCGACTTTTTGTCCGCCTCGCCACACCTCGGTTGTCACATGGACTAAGGCGAGCAGTCCCGATACCGCTTTCACGGCGCCGTGCTCTTGCCAGAATCCGAGCAAGGCACTGACCACGATGATCACCAGGATGATAGCAGCGTCGATCGGGTCGGACAGAAACAGCGAAACGAGTGCTGCAAAAATCAGGATGAGGATGATCGGATTGCGGAACTGTGCCGCAAGGATGGTCAGGGAGTGGACATCACGATGAGGTTTGAGTCGGGAGGATAAATACCGAGCCTGCCGCCGACGGGCTTCGTCCGGAGCGAGCCCTTGTACCGTCGTTGCAAGGTTGTGCATGAGCTCTTGAGCCGGTCTGGCCCAGAACGGAACGTGGCCTGCAGATGTTTCACCGACGTCGGAGCCATACTTGGATTGGGAGAAGCTGATAGCCGTCATCGAGAGTGCCTCGGCCTTCGTTCAGCAGTCCTTATGCCGTGGTGATTGGGTCTCCGATTCGCAGACGAGCTCCATGAGTTCCTGTCACTCATGCAATGCAGCGGACGCATGGTTGTGCGCTCTGTTACTCATAGTGCAGGGCTTCGATCGGATTTAACTTCGAGGCTTTGTTGGCCGGATAGAGGCCGAAGAACAGCCCGACGACGAGAGAGAACAGAAACGCCGCCGCTACGGCTTGGGTGTTGATGATGGTCGGCCAGCCGATCATGGTCGTCAGCAGCCGAGCGCTGCCGATTCCCGCGGCGACGCCGAGCACTCCGCCGATGGCCGTCATGATGATCGCTTCGATAAAGAACTGCAGCAGGATATGCGAGCGTTTTGCACCGACGGCCATGCGTAATCCGATTTCCCTCGTCCGTTCCGTCACCGAGACGAGCAGGATATTCATGATGCCGATACCCCCGACGACCAGCGAGATCGACGCGATGCTCATCAACATGAACATCATGGTCTGGCTCGTGCCGGCGATGGTTTTCGCGAGGTCCTCCATGGTGCGGATGGTAAAGTCGTCTTCTTCGGATTGGTGGAGCCGATGTCTGGTTCGCAGCAGATCTTTGATATCGTCCGCGACGACGGGGATTTCGTGCATGGTGTGAGCTGCGACGAGAATAATCCCCACGGTTCCCAGAAATTTCGTTCCCAAGACCTTGCGCTCTGCCGTCGAGAAGGGGAGCACCACGAAGTCATCCTGGTCCTGTCCAGTAACGGACTGACCCTTCGATGCCAGTACGCCGATGATCCTGAGGGGGACATTTCTGATACGAATCTCACTTCCCACAACTTCTTCCCCCTGTTCAAACAGGTTCTGGACGACGGTTTTCCCCAGGACGACGACTTTGGCAGCAGAATCGAGGTCCGACTGCGTGAAGAAATTTCCTTGGGCGATTGGCCAATTTCGAATATCGGGAAAGACGGGGGTTGTTCCGAAGACGATCGTGCTCCAGTTCTTGTTTTCCCTGATCACTTGGAGGACCGATCGCGTACCGTACATCACCATTGTGACTTCGACGACTTTCTTCTCGATGTCCTCCGCATCGTCGACCGTCAGCGTCGAAATTGAGCCGAGTCCCCCACAAACGCCGCCGACCGTGGTGGCTCCCGGGACAATGATTATGACATTGGTTCCGAGGCTTGAGATTTCAGCCTGTACGGAGGCGGTGGCGCCTTGGCCCAAGCTGACCATGGCGACGACCGCGCCGATGCCGATGATAATGCCGAGCATCGTCAGCCCAGCACGCAACGGATTTCTCCGAAGAATGCGGAGGGCCGAAAGGATGGTAAGCCAGAGAAAGGACATACGCGGTCGCTCTTAGCGGTCAGCGATTCACCTCGAGCAATCTAGATCCGACCGAAGGACAGCCGAAGACTCGGAGCCGATTGATTCTTGCACTCGTTCATTTTGTTCCCCGACTCGGTTCGAAGCCCGGCGGCAATTTTTTCTTGGCCTGCTCTTCTTCCGTCTCAATGCCCACGATGACGCGGTCTCCTTCGTTCAATACACCATCTGCAATCTCTGTGGAGAGCGAGTCTGCGATGCCGGTCGTGACGTCGACCTGGCGCAGCTGGTCATCCCGATCGAGCACCCAGACCCGTGTCGCTTTTCTGTCGACCGAGACGCTCGGCATCCGGAATCGCAGCGCCCCGTTCGGCACCCGCAGGGGATGTTCCTTGCGGGCTGTTGCGATCGTGACGTTTGCCGTCATACCCGGCTTCAGCTTCAATTCGGGGTTGCTTACGGCGATAACCACGTCATAGGTCACGACGTTCTGAATGCTGATGGGTGCGTGTCGCACCTGCGTCACGACACCCTCGAAGAATTGTCTGGGATAGGCGTCCACGCGGAAGCTCGCTGCCGTCCCTTCTCTGACGCCGCCGATATCTGATTCGCTGACGTTCGCGTTGACCTGCATCTGGTTCAGGTCTTGGGCAATCACGAAGAGGATCGGCGTCTGAAAGGCGGCGGCCAAGGTTTGACCGGCATCCACGTTTCTGGACACCACGATGCCATCTACCGGCGAGTAGATCGTGGTGTAGCCGAGATCCAATTCTGCCGAAGCCAGCGCCGCCTGAGCCTGGTCGAGCTGTGCCTGCAGGACCTCAACGTTGGCCGCTGCGTCTCGGTAGTTGGTTTCCGCGAGATCCACGTCCGCTTGCGAGACGAAGGCATGCGGTCGCAGTGCAGCCATGCGATCGAATTCTCGCTTGCGTTGGGTGGCCAGCACGTTGGCCTTCGCCAGGTTCCCCTTGGCGCTCTTTACGGCAGCGCGTGCGTGGCTCAAGCGAGCCTTGAACGGCGCTTGATCAATCCGAGCCAGGACCTCTCCCTTTGTGACCTTGGAGTTGAAATCAGCGAAGAGTTGCGCAACTTTTCCGGAAACCTGGCTGCCCACCTGCACGGAAACAACCGGATTGATCGTGCCGGTCGCAGTGACGATAGCTGTGATAGGCCCACGATCGATGAGAGCTGTCTTGTAATGTATGGTTGGGGTCCCGGAGCTCCACCAGTACCATATTCCTCCTCCGCCAAGGAGCATGATCAACAGGATACCGATCAGCCAGGACAGGCGAGATCGTCCTGATCGTGCGGAGGCTAGGACAATCGTGGTCGGTAGTCTCTGTTCAGGCAATGATTCGGGACGTCGATGTGTTGGTGAAGCGGTGGTGAGAGCCGGAACACCTTCTGTTCCGGTGACATAGGGTTTGGGTTCTTGGGGATCAGCGGTCATGATGGGTTCGTGACATGGGTAATTCCCGTATTGACTCCACGATGACGACGGCTCACGATGATCTTGCGACCCTCCTCCGCCAACAAGAGTGCCAAGGCCCCGAGTACGAGTGGTCCGAAGATCCAGTGAGGCAATGGGCTGGTTCCAAAGGCCTCATTCCCGATCGGCGTGTAGGTGATCAGAGTCAGAATAACGAGTTCTGTGAGTATCCCCCACACAATCAATGGATTGGTCCGCCATCCGAGTCCGGACACTGAGAGGTGATCGGACCGACAAGCGAAGACATTGGCCACCTGGGCCAGAACGATCCCGACGAAGGTCACGGTCGTGGCCTGTCTATATAAGGGGGAAGACCAATCAAGGTGTTCGCCCCAAGCCCAGCCCTGACTATAAAGGTAGAGGAAGAATCCTCCCATCGCGATCCCTGCCTCAATGAGCCCGAGGAAAAGATAGGCCCGGAGCAGGAGCGGCAAGCTCAGCAGTCGTTCGCTTTGTGAGCGTGGCGGAAGGTCCATAACATCGGATTGCGGTCGTTCGGTTCCGAGGCCAAGAGCGGGGATCATGTCTGTACCGAGGTCAACTGCCAAGACTTGTGGAATCGTAAGGGCCAGCGGCATCCCGAGAAAGCCGTAGCCCAGATAGGGCACCACTTCCGGCACATTGCTGGCCAATACATAGCTGGTGAACTTGCGAATGTTCTCGTAGACCGTGCGGCCTTCTTCAATCGCACTCACGATCGTTGCAAAGTTGTCGTCGAGCAAAATGATGTCGGCGGTTTCTTTAGCGACGTCTGTGCCTGCGATACCCATCGCGATGCCAATGTCGGCTTTCTTGAGGGCGGGCGCATCGTTGACGCCGTCGCCGGTGACCGCGACCACGTCCCCCATCTCCTTGAGCGTGGACACGATCCGCATCTTGTGGCGCGGAGCCATCCGAGCAAAAACCGGGTCCGGCTCGTCCGGCCGAGACGGTGTCAACAGCCGGCGGAGCCCCTCGTCGCTCGTCTGGTCGAGCTGCGATCCTTCGATGACCGGGACGAAACCGCTCGGTGACGGTACAGCCTGTTCAGGCGCGAGGCCGATCTTACGCGCAACGGCCAGTGCCGTGAGCGGATGGTCGCCGGTGACCATGACGACGCGAACACCGGCTCTTTGGCATTTCATGATGGCCTCGGGCACTTCTCGGTGCGGCGGGTCCATCATGGCTACGAGTCCGAGGAATGTCAGATCTGCTTCGATCGTCTCCACTTCAATGTGCCCTGGCTGATGGACCACTTCGCGCATGGCGACGGCCAACACGCGATAAGCCTGTTCCGCGAAGGACCGACTCTGGATCAAGAAGTGTGTGCGCTCACTTGAAGACATGGTGATGATGTTGCCATGGCTTTGGGTGTGGGTACAGAGCGCCAACACTGATTCAGGAGCGCCTTTGGTGAATGCGATGAGTCGTCCTTCAGACCAGTGAAGAGTGCTCATCCGCTTCCGATCCGCATCGAATGCCAGTTCCGCCATGCGTCGCAGGGGAGGCCGATGGGCCAGTCCATGTTCAATCGCGAATTCCAACAACGCAACTTCCGTGGGATCGCCGGTGACGCTTAAACGTCCATCCGACTTCCGGACGCGTTTGGCGTTGTGGCAATGAAGAAGCGCATCGAAGAAGGGACGCCATTGCTCGGCATCGGCTGTGCTGATTATGCGGCCTCGGGTGAACAAACACCCCTCTCGTGATTCGATCACGAGTCCGTCGGCGAAGAATCGATCCACCTTCATCCGATTTTCCGTCAAGGTGCCGGTCTTATCCGTACAAATCACCTTGGTGCAACCGAGCGTCTCAACGGAGGGCAGGTGCTTGATCAATGCATTGCGTTTCGCCATGCGCTGGCTGCTCATGGCGAGAGCGAGGGTGACGGTCGGGAGCAAACCTTCCGGCACGTTCGCCACGATGATGCCGATGCCGAAGATGGCGCTGATCCAGAAGCCTTGTCCGGTCCATAAACCGACGAGAAAAAATGTGGCCCCCATCGCCAACGAAATGACGGCGACGATGCGAGTGACCTTGGCGATCTCTTTCTGGAGAGGACTGAGCCCGGTTTCAACCATGGTGGTGAGCGCGGCGATCTTGCCGAACTCCGAATTCATCCCGGTGGCGAAGACGACGGCGCGACCATGCCCCGACAGGACAGTGGTGCCGGCAAAGACGAGGTTTGGGAGGTCGAGCCGGTGCCCGTCCTCAGTTGCTTCGGCCGCACGTCGTTTCGGTCTTGATTCACCGGTCAAGGCGGCGTTGTCCACTAACATGCCGACTGCCTCGATCAGGCGCGCATCGGCCGGCACCCGTCCTCCTTCTTCTAGCATCAGCACATCGCCCGGTGTGATCTCGCTTCGCGTCACTTCGACCGGCTGTCCTTCTCTGATCACCCATGCCCTATCAGGCAATAAACGGTGGAGGGCCTGGAGCGCTCGCTCGGCCTTGTATTCCTGGAAGAAGGCGAATACGGCGTTGATCACGATGACGCCGAGGATGGCCCATCCCAATGTGGCCATCCCTTCACCGGGCCTCATGACGTCCGCGACGAAAGCGAGACCGGCGGCAATCCAAAGGAGGATCGCAAGAAAGTGAGTGAAATGGTGGAGGAGCCCTCGAAGGAGCGAGTAATGGCCTGGGCCGACAAGGACATTGGGCCCGTATTGAGCCAATCGCCGTTGAACGTCAGCAGGAGACAGACCACCGTTCGTGGTTTCCATACGCTTCAGCACGTCTTCGGCCGAGAGTCGATGAATGTCGTGGTGGCTAAGATCGGGCACTGGTGCCTCGTACGATCAGGACTGAACAGGGAGCATGTCTGAGCAGACTTTCGGAAACGCTGCCGAGGTAGAGCCGCTCGTTCTTGGTCAAGTCTCGGGACCCGATTACCAGTAGCTCGTCACGATTGGCTTCAACGTGTTTGACGATGGTCTCGATGACGTGGCCTATCCGCACCTGTGTTGCGACGGAATAGCCCTCTTTGATGAACTCATCACGAAGGCCATGGACGAGCGCGGTTGCCCGATCCATGACCGGTTTGGTAAGTTCGGCCAGTTGCGACTCGGACAGGTACCGTTTGGCGAGGTCCGTGACGGGATTTTCAACCGAGGTCAGGATCGTGACGGCAGCGGATTCCGGAAGAACATAAGATCGCAGAAACCTGGCGGCGGTTCGTGACGGTTTGGAATCATCGACAGCGAGGGCAACACGATGTAGGTTGGACATGGGCTGTTTCACGACCAAAACGGAACAAGCGGCAGCCGAGACCACCTGACGGGAGACGCTCCCCAACAAGAATCCCTGAACATCGCTCAGACCGCGTGATCCCATGATGATCAAGTCCGCCTTCAGACGACGGGCTGTCTTCGCAATGGTATGGGCGGCCGGACCATGTGTGAGGATAGCTTGGAATTTTGTGCGTGGTCCGGTTGCTGCCTGCCCGAGGACGAGTCGGGCCGATCGCGCTGCGTCGCGCAGCACGATAGTCCCGGCCTTTTCCATTGCGGCAAGGGCACGCTTTGCTGCGACCGGGTTTTTGTTCTTGGCCGTCTGAAGCGCCGGCTGGTCGACTATGTGCAGGAGCCCCACATGCTCAGGTTCTCGAGCGGCAAGAGCCTCGAGCGCTTGTACCCCCCATCGTGAATGTTCCGACCCATCGACCGCACAGAGAATTCGCATGATCGATTTCCTTCCTAATTATGGTCAATATGCAGTAACGATTTCGGGTATTAGAACTGCATTGGATATGCCTGTAGGGTGAGGAAAGGTGAAAGAAGAAGCCATCGTTTACCAAAGAGTTACGGAAGGAGTCTCTACCGTAATGGGTGGATGTATTGCGGCGTTTTGCAGCAGAGGCCGGTGACACCCTGTGGTGATTAGCGCCAGTCGAAGGGGTTTGTCTTCGCCTGGAAGTACTATTCAGATAACCAAGTAGAGGCAGATTGTCTCAGCAGCCCAATGAGACTCGCGGTCAACTAAGTGAGGGCGTTAGAGCTGCGGCTCGTCTCTCTTCGCTGACAATGAGGAATGGGCATCTGTCCTTCGGATGGTCGACAAATGAGGCATGGGCGGTGAGGGTGGTGCATCAATCGGTAAGGGGGCATGATGAAAAAGACAAAGCGGGCGAAGAGAAAGGCCAAGGTTAGGATCAATGGCAAAGACTTCGATTCCATGACCGTCATCCAGGTTATGGAGAAAGAAGTGCAATGCGTCCGCCCGAGGACGAAGGGGGACGTGATTGCTTCGTTGATGATCGAGGGGTTCGGGGCCGTGCCTGTCGTGGAGAACGGGAGGAGACTGACCGGAATCGTCAGCGAACATGATTTGCTTGCAGCTATCGACGATCGTCACCGGCTCGGTGCTGTCGCGGCGAAGGACATCATGACTTCTAACCCCTATTCAGTAAGGGCTGAAACGACGCTCGGTACATTGGTCCATGTGCTGCGCGCAAGCGATCTGGTCCGAGTCCCCGTCGTGGATGAGAAGGATAAACTGATCGGTATCATCGCGAGGCGTGATGTCTTGCGAACCTATCTTGCTACCGGTGGAAAACGAGAACAGTGAGGAACTTATGAGACAAACCGACTACTTCATGAAAGCCAGCGATCCAAAGACCTTAACGGTCGAGCAACTGATGCAGGATGCGGTCACGCGATGCACGCCGCGCACCGATGCATCGACGATCGCCCACATGATGACGCATCGAAACTTCGGGAGTCTTCCTGTCGTGGAAGAGGATGGCACGTTGGTCGGGATCGTCACCGAATACGATCTCCTTCAAGCCATGCTGGACGGGCGCAATCTTCGGAAGGTTCTCGCGCTTGAGATCATGTCGGCATATCCGGTGACCGTGACCGAAGAGCAAACACTGGGCCAAGTGGCCGACCTGTTCCAGGACCGTTATTTGACCAGAGTTCCGGTTGTGCGAAACAACAAGCTGGTGGGCATTTTGGCCCGGCGGGATCTGTTGTTCGGCTACATGAAAGCGTCGCAGTATTGGTCGTAACAATTGACGGAAGCGAGACAAGAATGGTGAGAGGAGCGGCCGGTTCATTGCATGATTGAACCAATGGGTGATGGATCAAACGTCTACCGACGAGTCTGATTCTTCTTGTGATGTCCCTTCTTACCGCTCCTCAAGCCGGATCTGGAAGCCCGCAGCGTGGTCCTTGCGGCGTCCATTATCTCATCAACGCGACCGTGCTGAGAGAATGTCGGATGCTCCATGCGGGCGAATCGTTGAAAACCCTCTTCGGTGAGTAGCGGTCTGGTGCGACGTGTTTCAATCTCATCGATCGACGCCATGTGTATACCGGTGCGCCGATCAACGCCCTGAAGGAGGTCGAGGTCCAGGAGTTGTTTGCATCTCGTATGGGCTAAAGGAGGATACGAAGAGGAACGCAGTCACGAGATAGCCCGTATGGCGCATCGACAAAGGGAGGTCGGTGTGATGAGAGACAAGGGACTATTGCGATTCTTCTCTTCGATGCGGCTGATCCCCGCGCTTTCCCTGTGCGGTGCTCTTGTTAGCCTACCCGGATGGGCTCAGGCCAAGGAGTTCCGGTTTGTCGCCCAGGAACTAGATAAAGACAAAGGCTCCTTCGAAATGGGAGAAACAGAAATCTGGCTTCCTAATGCCGTGATCATTGACCAAAAAGAGGATCTCAATGAACCCTTATGGTTTGTCCTCCAGAATCCCACCGGCGTCGACCACGAATTCGCGGTGGGGGGACTCTTCATGCTTCTACCTGAAGAGGAGGTGACACCCGAAATTAGGTTGGATCCTGGATCCGGAGGGTTACTGGCAAGAAACATCCCGGTGCCGCTTCACATCAAGGTAAAGGCAGGAGAGACAAAAAGAATTCAGATCGCGCCGCATGAGTTAGTTGGTGAGAACAACCTGGGTTCTCGTTATCAGTTCTTTTGTCCCAAGCACAAGGATATCCGGGTCAGCGGATTCATTTATGTGGATTAGGACCTGGCCGGTTTGCCGACAACATTATCCGCACTCGTTCATAAGTTTGTAATATCGCGCAACGGCGGTGCCCCGAACGAGCGACTATACTCTCGGCTGAATTGAGAGGGGCTTTCATGCCGACCTCAAAAGCCGCAGTGGTCGCATGACTCAGCAAACCAGCCCAGATGAGATGAGATGGTCGGCACGATTGAATCGCAGTGGTTCATTGAGGAAGTGGAGTCTCGGCTTGAAACCGGCTTCAGTTCATCTCAATAAGTGCCTCTCCGCATGTGCCATTGTAAGGATGGTACACTACGGCCAAGCGGAGGTCCGATCATGGCGTCAAAGGAACACGATGGATCAAGCCTTGTCGCCAATGCAAGCGAGGATCATCCTTCGAGGCGGGAAGTGCTGGTTCGCGGAAGCAAGGTAATGGCCGGTATAGGGATTGTTGCCCTGCTTGGTAACGTGGGACCCTTTCGAAGAGAATCGTATGGGATGGACCGATCAACAATGAGCCTCCTCGATTCTCTGACGCCTGCTCGCACTGCCTTGCTGGTGATCGACATGCAACGTGACTTTCTCCTGCCGGAGGGTTACGCGGCACAGGCAGGACTCGACATTACTCCGTTGGCCGCGACTATCCGTCCAATCGAAACACTGCTTGCGGTAGCGCGAAAAGCCGGACTGTTGATCGTGCACACCCGCGAAGGCCACTTGCCAGACCTTTCCGATTGTCCACCATACAAGCTGGAGCGCAGTCGAAGAGCCGGTGCGGAGATCGGTTCGAAAGGCCCGCTCGGTCGTCTGCTGGTACGAGGTGAAGTCGGGCACGATTTCGTGGACCCTTTGCGCCCCCTAAAGTCGGAGATCGTTATCGACAAGCCCGGCTATAGCGCGTTCGCTCATACCGGATTACAACAAATGCTGGCGAAGCGGGGTATTGAAACGCTCATTCTAACGGGTGTCACCACGGAAGTGTGCGTCAGCTCGACGTTGCGTGCTGCAATCGACCTTGGCTACCGCTGTATTACTGTGAGTGATGCCTGCGCCTCGGGAAATCCAGACTTGCAGAAAGCTTCGTTGGCCATGATCCCTGTGGAAGGCGGCATCTTCGGCGAACTCGCCACAACTCCCGAGGTCGTTGAACGATTCACCTCATGATGGAAATCAGCTGGTCGACGGCCGAGAGTTCATCCGAAACTCGCTGAACCGTGGTGATATATCCGTCTTCAGAAATGTAGGCTTTGACCTGATCCACGATCGCCACGCAGTCCAAACGTCATGTTTCTCGCATTGACCCGGTTCATCCATCATCACCTGCTGTGGTTTTTGGTCGGTGCGTACGCCATTTCCGCCACGTGGCCGACAGCCGGCCTCTGGATTCGGAATCTTACGTTTGGTGATGTCTGGATCTTCCACGAGAAACTCCATGTCTCCTTACTCCTGCTTCTGCTGGCGACACTAATGTTCAACGCGGGGCTGGGCGTCAAGACCTCGCACCTCACATCTCTGGCCCAAAAAACCAGGGTACTGTTTGCGGGGCTTGCCGCGAATCTCATCATCCCCATGGTCTATATCTTTCTGGTCACCCTCATCATGAGGCTATGGCACAACCCGGTGGAAGCTCAGCACATTTTGGTCGGGCTGGCCTTGGTGGCTGCCATGCCGATTGCCGGAGCCTCAACCGCCTGGGCCCAAAACTCCAATGGCAATCTGGCGCTGAGCTTAGGATTGGTCCTCGCTTCGACCTTACTTAGTCCTGTGCTGACCCCTGTCGCGCTGCATGTGTTCGGTGAAATGGCCACGGAAGAATATGAGGCCGTCATACACAACCTCGCCGCGTATGGTTCTGGAGCTTTCCTGGGGTTTTGGATCGTATTGCCTTCTCTCCTGGGCCTTGGTGTCCGCTTCGTTGCGTCTGAAACTCACCTGACGGCGATCATGCCGTTCCTCAAGCTGATCAATTCCATTGTCTTACTGTTGTTGAACTATTCGAACGGATCAGTGTCACTTCCTCAGGCAATCGCCGAACGAGACTACGACTTCTTGGCGGTGACGTTGGCCATCACGGCGGGCCTCTGTTTTACGGCATTTGCATCCGGTTATGGGTTGAGTCGTCTTTTCAAGGTCGATGATGCTGAAGGGATCTCGCTTACGTATGGCTTGGGGATGAATAACAATGGGACAGGGCTGGTGTTAGCTTCGCTCGTCCTCGCCTCGTATCCCCGTGTCATGGTGCCGATCATCTTTTACAACCTCGTTCAGCATCTGGTGGCTGGTGGAGTGCATGAGGTCATGGAGCGAAAGGCTGTGCATCAAGAACCAAGGGGTACCTAATCAGACCCCATTCGGGGATAGCACCGGAAAGGATGCCCCTCTTTCTACCCATGGATCCGCTACACAATCGGCTCGTTCCGCTGGATGACGCTTCCTGAGGCATGCCGGTCATGCCCACACCTCCTCATCGCTGTTGAGCTGGCTCGAACGTTTTCGGAATGTCGACTAGAAGGATCTGTTGCTCTGCGGCCAACCAATCGTCCAAGTCGTGGCCATCCTGCCGCCCACGCCGTTCATATAACGCGAAGGCCACTGCTGCTATACGCCGGTGGTGCTGATCGTCTGATCCATTCGGGCTATCGGCCGCCGTGGTTACAGTGCGAGCATCGCGTTTGGGGATCAAATTGTTGGGTTTCATGCGACCCTCCAGGGGTTCAGGGGGCTGCGTATGCGAGCCGGATTGAGCCAGGATTCCGCAGTTGAAATCCGAGGTGCGCTCCCAAGCTACGATCAATCCAAAGGAATTCCTGTATTACCAGCAGGACAGCATTCACCACGTTCAACTTCGGCGCAATTCAAGATTTAGAAGCTAATGCATTGACTATCAAGGCAGTTTTGGAAGTGTGGGACTTCACCTGTATCGTCTACTGCGGAATCCTGGTTGAGATGAAGGTAGCGCACCAATTCCAACAGATAGGCCTCGCGATCGCAGAGAAGAGCTTGGTAGCTGCCTTGGAAGACATGCCCGATCTTGCCGTAGCGGCGATTGTAGTACTGGCTATAGGTACACTGAAGCGTTTGCATCGTTCGCGCCAAGGGCCGGTCGCCCGTTTCCAGCAACAGGTGAACATGGTTGGGCATGAGAACGTAGGCATGCAGCCTCACGCCATCGCGGTGGCGATAGCGCTCCAGGCGTTCCAGATAGGCACGGGAATCCGCATCGTCATGGAAGATCGTGGCGCGACGATTCCCGCGGGCGAGGACAAGATAGAACCCGCTTGGGACGTCGAGACGTGGCTTGCGGGCCATGGGAGAGAGCGTAGCGGGTGGAGTTGTAATAAGTTAATACGCAGGCCTGACCTCCATTCTTCAATTCTATGACCGCTCCTTCGGCAAGGGACAGGCCCATATTTCCGATGGCAGAGCCTGGGGATTGATCCTTAACGAGGTCTTTGGTAGGTTCCTGGCCAAGCCAAAAGGCCTTTTGGATTTCCTATTCCTTCCTGAGTGGCTGATCCACTTCACAAGCTATGCCGGCTCTCCGAAGGCCGCGTCGGTCTGGGCAGAAATCAGGATCGCGCTCGCGAAGGGGAAGTTCCTGCCGCTGCCGGCGAGTCTCGGGCCGAGGCGGGATCCGGAGTTGGATCGCGAACGGGCGACGCCTGCACGGGGCAAATAGAACCACAGACCGAGAGGAACCTGACCCGCAGATGACCGCCCACATCGAACCGCTCGAGCATGAACTCGTCTCGCCTCCCCGCCACTACCGCTACTACGACCTCATCATGGTGGGCTTCGTGACGGTACTGCTCTGCTCGAACCTGATCGGGCCGGGCAAGACCTGCATCCTCTTCGGCCTGACCTTCGGCGCCGGGAACCTCTTTTTCCCGATCTCCTACATCTTCGGCGACGTGCTGACCGAGGTCTATGGCTACGCGCGTACGCGCAAAGTCATCTGGGCTGGCTTCATCTCGGTGATCTTCGCGACCCTCATGGGGCTCTTCGTCATCCACATGCCGGGGGATCCGGAAGAGCCCTTCAATGCCGTGATCCAGCCTGCTCTGGAGGTCGTCTTCGGGAGCACGGGGCGGATCGTCGTCGCGTCGATCGTCGCTTACTGGTGCGGCGACTTCATGAACAGCTATGTCATGGCGAAGATGAAGGTCTGGACCAAGGGGCGTCATCTCTGGACCCGCACGATCGGCTCGACCGCGGTCGGCCAGCTCGTCGACAGCGCCCTCTTCTATCCCATTGCCTTCCTCGGGAGCTGGCATCCCGGGACGATGACGAAGGTCATCGCCTTCAACTGGGTGTTCAAAGTCTCCGTTGAGATCGTCTTCACGCCGGTGACCTACACAATCATCGACTGGCTGAAGCGCCAGGAGAACGAGGACTGGTACGATAGACATACGGACTTCACGCCGTTCTCGTTGAAGGACTGAGCCGTCGAAGCGCCAGACGACTGCACTGCGCGATCCCACGGAAGTCTCGCCGTCCCTTCACTCAGTTGACGAATCCCGTGACGATCAGCACGTTGGTGAAGTCGATGAAGAAAATGCCGACCAACGAGGAAGAATCATCGGTACCGGGAGCCTTTTCTGACTACTTACCGTACCGGCGATTGTAGGACTGGCTATAGGCACACTGGAGCGTTTGCATCGTTCTCGCCAACGGCCGGTCGGCGATTTCCAGCAACAGGTGAAGATGGTTGAGCATGAGGATGTAGGCATGCAGCGTCACGCCATCGTGGTGGCGATAGCGCTCAAGGCGCTCCAGATAGGCGCGGTAATCCGTGTCGTCATGGAAGATCGTGGCGCGGCGATTCCCGCGGCGAGGAGATGATAGAACCCGCAGGGCACTGAAAGAAAGCCGGTTTGAAGCGATGTGCAGCGAGAGGTGTTGACACAGTGCAGAACCTTCCAGTTTGGGATGGCAGAAGGTGTTTCACATTGAGACATCACGCATTTGAATGCACAGGATTGAGTGCGGCGAAAGCGAGCAGCCGGATGGACAGACTTGAGGCAGAAAGGGACAACACAGGTTGCAGTGTAAGAACGAGATCGTTAGCGAAGAGAAGGTGGGGTCAGGCGGTCAACGTCAGTTAACAGGAGATTCCTCCTTTGAGCTGTGTACTCTTCAGGGACGCTTATGGTGACCGACCGGTGACACACCCCATCCGGAAGCGACGGATCTCTGGAACAAGATTCGCAGTTGGCTAGAGCAACCCCCCAGGCCACCAAGGGCACGAGGAAAGCGAGTGAGAATCGCTGAGGTGGCGGAGAGCAGCTTCTTTGTTTTGCCTCGGAGGCGAAATGGCTCTCGGTTTCTTCCACTCGCTGAAACGAAAGAACGGAGAGTTCTCAGCCTGACCTCAATTTATAGATGAAAGACGTAGGGTGAGTACCATGCGTGGGCGAGCGCTGACGTCTGCAGTGATTATCATGTGGGCTCAACGCAGATTCGTGTGGGTGAATACTGCTCATTTCCGAGGCAAGAAGGCGGTGAGAATCTTGAGCCGCAGGTACTCCTCATCCCGATAGCCGTAGGCGCGCCGTTGAATCACGCGAATCTTGTTATTCAATCCTTCGAC
>PHGD01000098.1 GCA_011090425.1 Nitrospira sp. LK70
CGAACGTCAGTTGCGGTCTACACGCTGTCGCCATCGGGTTCCTCCGTCACTGTCCGTAGAAGCTGCTTGGTCGCCGCTCCTATAGCACAGTTCGGAGCCTCGATGGCTTTTTTTCTGGCCTGAGTCGTGAATAATGCGGGCTAGAACACGCCTGCGAACAAGGGAATGCCGCAGACATCGTGGATTAGGGGCGAATGTTCATGCGAGTTCCTTTCTCAACGGCGCACGGTCGATGAGGCGGCATTGATCAGTGGCAGATGATCTCCGTTTCAGGTCACCTGGTCAGGGCGTCAAGATGGCCTTGGATGTCAGGGACTTGAGTGGCCATTTGGCTTAAGACTTCGGCAAAGGTTTGAAATTCCTCACGCTCGAAATGCCGTCTACGTCTAATGGGTCCGGAGGTGATAGACGGCTTGCTGCGCGATCGGGTCGTCGCGCTCGGATTCTTCATCAGCAACCATCAAAAATTGGAGCAGCTCCACCGACTGATGTGATCATAAACCTGGATTCCGCAGTAGCCAGCGTAGGAACATCTGGATACTCCATTGCGTGAGTTGTTAACTCTGAACCGCGTCGCATTTGAATCTGGTAGAAATCGGTGTTGCTGTTTGTACAGGAATTCATCCGGTGGGATCGTGCGCCGGTCAAGGGTCTCCCGAACAAGAATTACTGTTGTCTTGTGAAGTCAGCTTTCCCGTTGCAAGTTGACTTGAGGGGCATAGTTTATTAGATAGTTAACTATCTTGGTGCATACCGGGATGACAGTAGCTTGTTAAGGGTTTAGATCACGCAGAGGGGCGGCATGATCTATGAGGAATTTTTTTGGGATAGATTAAGGTGCTACGAGAGACGATGATGCGTACCTTGTACGAAGTCAAGCCATGAAAGACCAGCAGAATATTCGATGCATCGGAGTGGAGTATTTCTTGCCATTGCTGCAGGAACAGAAGGCTATTCGACGCAAGGTAAGAACCATGATTTATGAAGGTCGCAGACTTCCTGTCAATTCTGAGAGTTGCTGATCAGTCGAAAACTGATGCAGCTTGGCTCGTTCCTGTGTGAGTTGGTTTTTCCCTGGTATCTATTCGTCCGAATCACCCGCTGGAAGCATTATCCAACGGTGTCCTACGCCAAAGAGGTTTGGAAAATCGTGGAGTTCAGTGCGCCTCAGATGGAGGTCGATATGACGATATTTCTTTCCATCAAGAGTGAAATGACCAATTCTGAAGCGTGCCTACTGGAGAGGCCGAAGCGGCGAAGTAGTGTCCAACGTCTTCACATTCAAGACGGTCCATTCGTCGGACTTGAGGCCGTGTTTATGTGAGAGATGCCCGGGCATCAAAGAGCGATGGTATCTTTGCACACATTGGCGCTCTAGGCTCGGGTTGTGTTGGAATCAACCACCTGCTGATTCCACGTGTTGCACCATGAACTCGGTAGGTTCTGATTATCGATTCGTTCCTGGAATTTTCGACGGGATCCCTTCCAATGTTGGAGTCTGACGTAAGGAGGAAATGAGGATGAAGGCAGTAATTCTCGCAGGAGGATGGGGAACTCGACTGTCCGAAGAGACCACTCTACGACCGAAACCTATGGTGGAAATCGGCGGAAAACCGATCCTGTGGCACATTATGAAGATTTATGCGGCGCACGGCATAAAGGAATTTGTGATCGGTCTTGGCTACAAGGGAGAGATGATCAAGGACTACTTCCTCAACTTCTATGCTTTCAATAAAGATATTTCGGTCGATCTTGAAAGTGGAAAGACAACGATTCATGATGGGAAACGGCACGAAGATTGGAAAGTGCATCTCGTCGATACCGGTCTGCACACTCAGACGGGAGGTCGGCTTAAACAGCTGAAAAAATGGGTAGGGGAGAACGAAACGTTTCTGTTTACGTATGGAGACGGAGTCTCAGATGTCGACATTCAAGCCACTATTAAGTTCCACAAGTCTCACGGAAAGTTAGCCACGGTGACGACAGTTCTGCCCCCTGCTAGATTCGGCCGGCTAGTGTTCGATCAAGATCACATCGTCGACTTCAAAGAAAAGCCTCATGGCGAGGAAGGCTGGATCAATGGTGGTTTCTATGTTCTCGAGTCTAAGGCCATTGATTACATTAAGGGTGATGAGACGGTGTGGGAGAGGGATCCGATCCAGCAGCTCACGAAAGATAATCAATTGATGGGCTATCGACATGATCGTTTCTGGTCTTGTATGGATACGCTGAAAGAGAAGAATTATTTGGAGGAGCTCTGGCAATCGTCGAAGGCTCCCTGGAAGGTTTGGTAATCCGTTGATTTCACGATCGGTTCATATTCTTTCGTCCGTCATGCCATAGGACAAGGGATTGCTTACTTACTCAGGATGTGTCTGCTGAAAAAACAGGGCGGTTAATTGGGGAGTGAGAACATGAAGATTCTAGTTACAGGCAACATGGGCTATGTCGGCCCATTGGTAGTGCGTCGTTTGCGAGAATCCCATCCTCAAGCAACACTCATCGGCTATGACATGGGTTATTTTGCACATTGTTTAACGGGTGCTTCCCGACTCCCTGAAAGTCGGGAAGATCAGCAATATTTCGGGGATATTCGCGATGTTCCTGAGCAGACGTTGCAAGGAATCGATGCCATCATACATCTCTGTGCCATCTCAAACGATCCGATGGGCGCCACTTTCGAAAAGGTTACTCTCGATATCAACCATCGAGCGAGTATCGATCTAGCCCGGAAGGCAAAGCGAGCAGGCGTGAAGAAGTTTGTGTTCGCATCGAGCTGCAGTGTGTACGGATTTGCCGAAGGTGGTCCTCGCCGAGAAGAAGATGCTCTGAATCCTCTTACAGCATATGCCAAGTCCAAAGTTCAAACTGAGCAAGACCTGGCAGCGCTTGCTTCGGAATCCTTCATCGCGACCTCTCTCCGGTTTGCAACAGCATGCGGCATGAGTGATCGGCTGCGATTGGATCTTGTGTTGAATGATTTTGTGGCCGGCGCGATTGTGTCAAAACGCATCAATATCCTGAGTGATGGGACACCATGGCGGCCCTTGATTCACGTCAAAGATATGGCGAGAGCGATCGATTGGGCTGTGCAGCGGGACCGTCGAGATGGTGGATCCTTTCTGACAATCAACGTGGGAAGTGACGCATGGAATTATCAGGTAAAGGATCTAGCGGCAGCCGTAGCCAATCTGGTGCCGAACGTCGAGGTTTCGATCAATAAAGATGCGCAACCAGATAAACGCTCCTATCGAGTGAACTTTGACAAGTTCTCTAAGCTGGCACAAGGATTTCTCCCTACGGTTGACCTTCAGAGTGCTGTGAAGGATCTCCGTGATGGACTCTTGGCCATGCAGTTTCGCGACCAGGAGTTTCGGACGGGTGAGTTGATACGGCTCGTCACACTAAAACGATTGCGGGAGAGTGGACAGCTGACAGACGACCTTGTGTGGAAAGAGCGAAGCAATGTTTGATAGCGTGGTCGGTTGTCGCGCCAGGTGCTGAACACGGCGCATCATCCTTCGCCAAGAGGGAGAAATATCTGTATGGGGCAATCAGGATGTCGGTCTTGCGGAGCGATGCTTGAGCGTACCTTCGTCGATCTCGGCATGTCTCCATTGGCTAATTCCTACATTAGGCCAGACCAGTTGAATCGTATGGAGCCTTTTTATCCGTTGCATGTGTATGTTTGCGAGAAGTGCTTGCTGGTTCAGTCGCAGCAATTCTCAACACCGCACGATATTTTTTCAGACTACGCGTATTTTTCATCATTTTCAGATTCCTGGCTGGCACATGCAAGAACCTATGTCGACATGATCGTGAATCGATTCCGGTTCGATCGCAGCTCTAAAGTAGTAGAGATCGCTAGCAATGACGGATATCTTTTGCAGAACTTCGTCCGGCGGGGCATCCCTGTGCTAGGAGTCGAGCCTGCCTCCAATATAGCTGAGGTAGCGAAGCAGAAGGGGATTCATACGAAGGTGGCCTTCTTCGGGGAGAAGACGGCTCTGGATTTAGCCGCTGAAGGATGGGGTGCTGATCTGATTATCGGGAACAACGTGCTGGCCCATGTCCCTGATCTGAACGATTTCGTGAATGGGCTCAAGGTGCTGCTGAAGCCGATGGGCCTGATCACCATGGAATTCCCGCATCTGCTTCAGCTGATGCAGCAGAACCAATTTGATACGATCTATCATGAACATTTTTCTTATTTTTCTTTCTTAGCGGTCGAGCAGGTATTTGCTCGTCATGGAATGAAACTGTTCGATGTAGAGGAACTATCGACTCATGGGGGGTCCCTGAGAATCTATGCCTGCCACGATGACGATGTTTCCAAGCCCATGGAGGCGCGGGCAAGGGAACTGAAATCGCGAGAAGAAATCGCTGGATTCGGTCAGCTGGATCACTACCTGTCGTTTGGTCTGCAAGTTGAAGTGACGAAGAGAAAATTGCTGTCCTTTCTCATCGCTGCGAAGCAAGAAGGCAAGCACGTTGTAGGGTATGGTGCTCCCGCAAAGGGCAATACGTTACTCAACTACTGCGGGGTTCGGACGGACTTGATCGACTATACAGTAGACCGGAGTCCCCATAAGCAAGGTCATTTTCTGCCCGGTGTGCATATCCCGATTTATGGGCCGGAACGAGTGCGTGACACACGTCCTGATTATCTTCTGATTCTTCCCTGGAATATTCGGGAAGAAGTGATGCAGCAGATGAGCTACATTCGGGAGTGGGGAGGGAAGTTTGTCGTTCCGATCCCTGAAGTGAAAGTGCATGCATGATTTTCACAGAAACCGCCCTCAAGGGGGTATTCCTGATCGATCCTGAGCCGGTACGAGACGACCGGGGAATGTTCATGAGGACTTGGTGCCAACGGGAGTTCGAGGCTCATGGACTTCTGACCGCCTGGGTACAGTCAAGCGTTTCAGTGAATACCCGGAAAGGCACCATGGGAGGGCTTCACTATCAATCCGCTCCACATGAGGAAGTCAAGTTGGTTCGTTGCACGGCGGGCTCTATCTATGATGTCATCGTCGACTTACGGCCTGCATCGCCGACGTACTGTCAGCACGTCGGAATAACACTCTCGGCAGACACTCGCCGGGCCGTCTATATTCCGAAATGTTGTGCCCATGGGTTTCTTACGCTCGAGCAAGACAGCGAAGTGTCGTACTCCATGTCGGAGATCCATGTGCCGACTAGTGCTCGGGGATTTCGATGGGATGATCCTGCGTTCAACATTACCTGGCCTGCGCCGATTGTGGTCATGTCGGAGAAGGATCGAACGTGGTCGGCATTTCACAAGCACAGCCCATTGCCATCATGACATTAGCAGGCCCCAGAGAGACATCGAGAGGTGAAGAGTTAGGCAAAGAGATGCATAACTTCATGGCGGAGCTTTATCCGATATGCCGGAGTATTACTGGAGCGGGTGTCAGAGAAACCATTCGAGCGATCAGAAAGCGTATTCCGCTTGAGATGCATGAGGTTCCTAGCGGAACCAAGGTGTTTGATTGGACGGTTCCGTTGGAGTGGAACGTAACCGATGCCTATGTCATGAACCGGGAAGGGAAGCGAGTCATCGATTTCAAGGCGCACAATTTACATTTGATGAGCTACAGTTTGCCCGTCAGGAAAAAGATGCCGCTGAGGGACCTCAGACACCATTTATTCACTCTGCCGGACCATCCAGAGTGGATCCCTTACCGAACGTCCTATTACAAGGAGAATTGGGGCTTTTGTCTTCGACACGCAGATTTCGAACGATTGCGCGATGACGAATACGAGGTCGTCATCGATTCGACTCTTCAGGCTGGTTCGCTTACTTATGGCGAGGCCTATTTTCCGGGTGAAATGTCTGATGAGATTCTCGTCTCCTGTCATGTGTGCCATCCTTCTCTGTGCAACGACAATTTGTCTGGTATTACGGTGGCAGTGAAGCTGGCAGAAACCGTAGCGACACGCCCCAGACGATTTTCATACCGCTTTCTTTTCATTCCAGGAACAATTGGGTCGATTACGTGGCTGGCCCAGAATGAACAGATGGTGTCTCGCATTAAGCACGGGCTCGTCTTGACAGGGGTAGGCGATGCGGGGGGCATCACCTACAAAAGGAGTCGTCAGGGCAATGCGGAGATCGACCGGGCGATGGCGCATGTGCTGAAGCATTCGGGGGAGAAGTACGTGATTGTTGATTTTTCGCCCTATGGATACGACGAGCGGCAGTACTGTTCTCCTGGATTCAATCTGCCGGTTGGCTGCTTTATGCGGACTCCTCATGGGGACTACAACGAATACCATACCTCCGCTGATAATTTGGACTTTGTTAAACCGACATCTCTGGCTCGATCGTATGAATTGTGCCACGCCGTGTGCAGTCTGCTTGAGGACGATCGAGTCTACCTCAATACGAGTCCAAAATGTGAGCCGCAGTTGGGTAGACGCGGCTTGTACCGAACTGTTGCAGGGCAGCAGGAGAAAAAGATTCCAGAGATGGTCATGCTTTGGGTGTTGAATCTCTCGGATGGACGGCATTCATTGCTGGACATTGCCATACGTGCTGAAGTGCCCTTCGATGAGGTGCAACGAGCGGCGGATTCGTTGCGCAAGGGCGGGCTGCTGGTTGACATCGAGAAGACCTGACCATGCCAGGTGCTTCATGCGGATCCTTCAGAGTGGGCGAAACAACGGTGATAGTTCAGGGGCGTGAGGCTGTAGCTCTGCTGCCGGCAGCTGGACAATCCCGCCGATTGGCACCCTTACCCTGCAGCAAAGAATTGTTTCCAATCGGGTTTGATACTATTGCCGGAAAGAAAGAGCCTCGACCAAAAGTTGTGAGTCACTACTTGCTTGAGCGCCTAAGGGAGGCGGGCATACGCAAAGGCTACATAGTAATTCGCCATGGCAAATGGGATATTCCTCACTACTGGGGTGATGGCAGTATTCTAGGGATGGATCTTGCTTATATCGTAGTTGCAGACTCCAGCGGACCGCCGGACACGGTTGATCGTGCGAATTCGTTTGTGAACGATAAGATCGTTGCGTTTGGCTTCCCAGATATACTATTTCGACCCAACGATGTGTTCATTAGACTACTGGCTCGGCTCGATGAGTGTGAGGCCGACGTGGTGTTAGCACTTTTTCCAGCGCATGTCTGCCAAGCGATGGATATGGTAGATATCGACGCAGCTCTTCGGGTTCGCGCGATTCATCTTAAGCCAAGAGCAACGCGGCTACGATATGCTTGGTTGTGTGCCGTGTGGACGCCTGTGTTTACAGAGTTCTTGCATCAGTTTTTGCGCCGAGTGAAACAAGGGGGAAAGGCTGAGGTGGTCGGCAAACGCAGAATCGACGCTCAGGGCGACATTCCGGTAGGACTTGTATTGAAAGAAGCGGTGAAGGCCAAGCTGAAGGTAGAGGGAGTCACATTCCCCTCAGGGCGGTATATTGATATCGGCACTCCTCAAGCCGTTTCTAAGGCTCACAGGTTTGTATCTCATTCTCGGCCATCGTACCCGATATATTGAGGTGAACGCCAAATAGTGCGTACCTTAATTCTTGAAAGCATATAAACAGAGGCTTTTCTAGATGTTCTTAGTGATGAATTGCGCACCCTTTCATGGTCGGATCAGTAGCTTGAGGGAAAGCGGGGAGCGGCACAATTGCAGTAACCTGCATTCAGATTGCTGGAAGAACTGGGATGTTGCCTTGGATAAACCGCCATTTTCATCTTTTGGATGAGAGGCAGATATATAGGAGCGGTGTTATACTTATCAGGTATGCCCCTTCAGTACGAGAACAGTGCCTGACCGACATGTCTTAACATTTGAGCATGTTCGCTCTTGCACTGTGTGAGTCATCCTGATTCGCTGCGCAAGAATACACACAGCGATCTAAGAGAGAAGTGGAAGGCGGACGTTCTTGCAGCAACTGGTCACAAGATATCGCTAGATAATTCTAGCATGCCTGAAGTAACCTCAGAAGACATGTATAATTTGAAAAGTTGGGTACAGCGCAGGCGCTGTACCAACAGAAAGAACTAAGATTATGAAATACTTCATTCGGTTTCTTATCATCCCACTGACGCTGGCCGCAAGCACGGGCTCAGGATTTTGTGATTCGGGTTCGGTTAGGCCACCCGGTACCGGTAAATCGTCCACAGAGACCTCCGTATTGCCCGCAGCGACGACGCAGACCGAGAAAGCGATCAGTCAGGTGATGATGGATAAGTTGTCGAACGCGGTCAGCAGCGAATATGTGATCGGCGCTGAAGATGTCTTGGACATTACCGTATGGAGGAATCCGGACCTGTCAAGACAAGTGCAAGTACGTCCTGATGGGCGGATTTCTATGCCGATCATTCGTGACGTAGTGGCTGTAGGGAAAACACCTACCCAATTGGCCGAGGAAATGACGAACAAACTGAAAGAATATGTCCAAAATCCAGTCGTCGCCGTGACGTTGAAAGAGGTCAATAGTTCCAATGTTTTCTTGTTGGGTGAAGTTGCTCATCCTGGAAAATATCCGTTAAAAAGCAAGATGACGCTCCTCCAGGGGATTACCATCGCAGGTGGATTCAAAGAGACGGCAGCGCGAAATCAAATAGTTATTTTCCGGTTTATTGAAAGTGCTCCGGGTACGAAGCGATTCACGGCGAGCTACGACGATATCGTGCTTCGCAGCGGAATCAGTGATAATTTCGAACTCAAACCTGGTGATACGCTCGTGGTTCCGAGTGAGTCGATGGTGGTCTTCCCCGGTCGTTAGGGAACACCAGAAAGGATTACTGTGGGTTATTACGCGAGATGGACAGGGACGGGCACGGCATATTTGTCAATGATGCGAACTCTATTGATCGGGCTCCTGTTGTGCTCCTTTGCCGTCCAAGCCGGTTGTCTGGGACCGGTGACATCGAGAGAATATAAAGCCTCCGATGTTCCGACCGAATTCCTTCTCGGCTCCGAAGACCTCATAGAAATCACTGTTTGGAAGAATCCGGATCTGTCTAGAGTTACCTTGATACGACCGGATGGATATGTGTCGATGCCGATCATCGGGGACGTTCAGGCAGCAGGCCTTACCGCAGAGGCGCTTGCCGCGCAGATTACCGAGCGTCTCAAGGGCTATATCCAAAATCCTTCGGTGTCGGTCAACGTCAAAGAGCTCAACAGTTATTCGGTGTTCGTGTTGGGAGAAGTGACCAAGCCGGGCAAGTATCAACTCAAATCGTACGTCACAGTACTCCAAGCTATTTCCATGGCTGGAGGGTTTACAAACTATGCGAGCAAGAATAAGTTGCAAGTTGTGCGGATGATTGAAAGCCCTGGTCACAAACGTCAGGAGATCCACATTCCACTGCGTTACGACGATCTCGTCAGCGGTCGCGGTGAACCAGGCAACATCGTCCTGGCCTCCGGCGACACGGTGGTTGTACCATGACAGAGCCATGCAGAACGTCGGAGGTCTCGCTGGCTCTATTTTCTACACGTCCTATGCCGACGCTACGGAAATCGGATCGGTGAGCCGCTGATCTTCAGCTGCGAACAGTCATCCCTGAAAAGCAATGCTGGTGATTCTATTGTGGCCTTGTAGGTATGTTGCGATCAGCCGGTTGTTCAGATGCATGGTTGCTGCCGTGCTGCTCTGGGAGGCGTTGCCGGCATGGTCGGTCCATGCAGAGACGATCATTGTCCCAACGGCGATGGTGCGGTCACGGTACATTTCCAATCTTTATTATCAGCCGGTGCAGCTCTTAACGCCGGGCACGCAGCCTCAAGATTTTATCACGACCCTGGGCGGTGGCTTGGATCTGGTTCATAAAACGCGTGACATAGAAGCGGATGTGAGGATGGGAGGAACGTTCAATGCCTTGGTGGTAAACACGGATCGGAATTATTTCGCTGCCTTGCTCTCTGCCAACGTTGGATTAGATCGCTGGGTTGATCAGTATGCCAGAGGAGCAAGCTTGAACGTCTCGGAGAACTTGCGATATTCTCCGACCCTACCGTCCTTTCTGGCGGGAGCAAGGGATGCTCCGGAAGACACTAGCTTGCTTCAGGGCGTCCAGGGATTTCGAGCCCCTACGCTTTACAGCACCACGAACGTCACGGGGGCATACCCTTTGTCACGAGATGTCTCGTTGGAAGGGGCCTATATGCTCGGGTTTCGGAGGATGGGACGAGTTGAAGGGACGGAAAGCGGACTCGCCGACATCGTTTACTTCAACACGATGACCAACACCTGGCGTGGTGGACCTCGCTATCGGTTGACGAAAAACGACAGTGTTGCGGTCTTGTATAAGCAGATATTCATTTTGCAAGAGCGGCCCGGAGGCAGCAGGACCTTTAGCACCAATGTGTTCAATTTCGCGGCTGAATATGACAAGGCATATCAAGAGTGGGGTTTCCGGATTCAAGGAGGAGTCACGCTTGTGGAACCACTCGGACAGGCGTTTCCCACCGGTATCATACAGGTGACAACCAAGCCTGAGCGGGATACCGCAGTCCGTTTAGGCCTTTCACGGGAAGCGAGAGCATCGTTTTTCCAACAGAGTGGAGCACTGATCAGCAATATTGCAAGACTGGGAATCAGCCATAGAATCTATGAACGGCTCCTCCTCGATGGGACGATCGCCTATGCCTATAATCAATATCTACCCCTCAGTCTCCACCAAACGTATCAAAATTTCACCACAACATCGAGACTCGCCTATAAATTGACCAGGAACTTCACAGGCGAGATCTTTGGCCTCTACCAACATGTCAACAGTAACGGGGCGGCAGTTGACTACCAACTCCCGGTCGTTGAAGTGGGATTTATGCTGACGATGGAGTGGAAGTGAGGCGCTGTAGTGCTTCTGGTTGTGTTGGGACGACAGGCCTCGGTACGGATATGCCCTCAGTTCAACTGAGTAGAATGCGAGCCATCTGCGCATTTCCTTCCGGTTCATATCCTATGCTGCTATGTTCATGGACTGCAACGTGCGCTCCCACACCGAGGGCTGACTCGTAATGAGCGGCCGATTTGTCGTTGGGGAAGAGAACTGCAGCAATCGACCATTGCTTGGTCGAGGGGATAGAGTGTTAGTGACGGGAGCCAGTGGGTTTCTCGGATCGCATCTCTGTCAGCGGCTGATTCAATGTGGAACGGAAGTTCATGCAGTTTCTCGCACCCTCGAAGGCCTCCCATCCGAAAATCCACGATGGTGGAGAGTGGATCTCGAGGATTATGCTGCCACCAAGAACTTGTTTGAAAGCGTGAAGCCTCATGTGGTGTTCCATTTGTCCGGTCAGGCGACCGGGGATGTGGACATTCGTCATGTGTTGCCGACGTTCCACAGTCAGCTCCTCTCAACGGTCCACGTGTTGACGGTTTCATCAGAAATTGATTGCCGCCGAATTATCCTGACCGGGTCCTTAACCGAACCTCAAGCCGGTCAGGTAGACAGCCCTCCCAGTTCTCCCTATGCGGCATCGAAGTGGGCAAGCTGCGCGTTTGCCAGGATGTTTCACTGCCTCTATCAGGCGCCTGTGGTGATCCTCCGTCTGTTCATGGTGTACGGACCGAATCAGAATCCAAATAAGGTAATCCCGTATTCGATACGATCGCTCTTGCGAGGGGAGCAGCCGAAATTGACGAGTGGGGCGTGGCGTGTCGATTGGATCTATGTGGATGATGTGATCGATGGCTTCATCGCAGCCGGGAAGGTCCCGGGAATTGAAGGCTCGACAGTTGATTTGGGGACCGGGCAGCTGGTTTCAGTAGAGGCCATGATTCGACAGATAGTCGAAATTATGGGAGTATCGATTGAGCCACAGTTTGGAGCGCTAACGAGCCGGCTTTACGAGGAGGTGCGAGCCGCCGATCTAGGGCATACAGGTCGCGTGCTCGGTTGGCAGCCGAAGGTATCTGTCCATGAAGGTCTCAAAAGAACAGTCGAATGGCATCGATCGTCAAGTCTGAACCAACGTCACCATAAAGAGTAACCGTACGAGCTAGCTTATGCAATCAACCATTCAAGTCATTCGGATCGAGCCGTCCAAGGGGTGGGTGGCTCTTCAACTGCAAGAGTTATGGGCATATCGGGAGCTGCTCTATTTTTTGATCTGGCGTGATGTAAAAGTACGCTACAAACAAACGGCGCTTGGTGCAGCCTGGGCTGTTATTCAACCCATCTTTACAATGATCGTCTTTAGCATTTTCTTTGGACGATTGGGGAAGATCCCTTCGGATGGGATCCCCTATCCACTCTTCACGCTTGCCGCCTTGGTGCCATGGACTTTTTTTTCACAGGGTTTGAGCCAAGCGTCCAATAGCCTGGTCGGAAGCTCGAACCTGATCAAAAAAGTCTACTTTCCCCGACTGTCCATTCCGATTGCCTCGGTGAGTTCGGGTCTCATTGATTTGTCGATTGCCTTTCTCGTGTTACTCGGAATGATGACGTATTACGGTGTGTTCCCCACGGTCCATGTGGTCTGGCTTCCCTTGTTGCTTATACTCACACTGGTAACGTCGCTCGGCGTCTCACTCTGGCTTTCAGCCTTGAATGTCAAATTCCGCGACGTGCGCCACGTCCTTCCGTTCCTGACCCAATTGTGGCTTTTCGCAACTCCTATCGCTTATCCGAGCAGTCTCTTGTCCGAACCCTGGAGGACGCTTTATAGCCTCAATCCAATGGTCGGAGTCATCGAAGGGTTCCGCTGGGCTCTGCTGGGGGCAGATACTGCCCCTGGGCCGATGGTGATCGTTTCTGCTCTGGCCGCCTTGGCTATTTTGGTGAGCGGAACATTCTACTTCCGGCGTCTCGAGAGAACGTTTGCCGATCTGATCTGAGCATTCAAGGATGAAGGTCACAATCACGGACAGCATAAGGGAATTTCGTGAACTGAGGGAGACGTGGAATACCATCTATGCAAAAGACTCGGACGCGAACATCTTTGACTCGTGGGCGTGGCTTAGTGGGTGGTTGAATAGTACACGCCGCGAGTGGTTGGTCTTAGGGGTGCAACGAAATGGCTCACCCATCGTTACGAGCGAGCGGGAACAACATGTAGCATTTATGGCCCTCTCCGTACGCGATAAAGAGTCGAAACGTATATTAGTGATGGGAGGGTATCCTCAGGCAGATCACACGGGATTTGTCTGCCTGCCTGAATACGTCGACGAGGCTATTCCCGCGTTGGCAGCCTATATTAGGAAGCAATTAAAATGGGACACGCTCCAGCTGCTGAATGTATTTGACCCGCGGGTGGATCTTTTCTTGAAACATATATCTTCGATGCGGATGAGCATTCAAGAGACGCAGGGCGCTTCATGTCCGTATATACCGTTGCCTGAAAACTGGGATCAGTACTTTAACACGATGCTCGGCAGTAGCACCCGCAAAGGGCTGAAAAATGATCTAAACAAAATAAGACGCCTTCAAGGCTTCCATGTGTCCGAGATACAGCATGGCAATGCTGACTTTTACATAGAAACGCTGTTGTCGTTATGGCAATCGCGTTGGGGGCTCAAGAGCGACGATCTTTATATGGGCCTAAACCTTCAGGAGGTTATCAATATTAAGCGCTCATTCCTCCGCTCCTGTTTCGAGGATAATCGATTGTGGTTGAATATCTTGTGGGATGATGAAACACCGATTGCAGGGGGTGCGGTATTTTTGGATGTTGCTAAGAAAAACTTTTGCATCCTCAAAATAGCGGCTAATTATCGGTATGCGCAATATTCTCCCGGTAATATCTGGTGTCTGTATGCGATCCAGTACGCGATCGAAAAAGGATTTAAGATCTGTGACTTCGGAAGAGGAACGGAAAAATATAAGTTTTCCCTCGGTTCGCAAGAGCGATTCAACAGAAATGTGGTCGTTGTTCGAATGGGGCTGCTGATGAAACTTGCCATGAGTCTGAGAAGTCGATTGCAGGTGTCAGGGATTGTGTGAAACTCCCCCCTCAGCGATCAGCTGAAATTCCCCCCTCCCTACCCTAAGGAGGTGGGCCATGTCGGAAACGAGTCACTCTTCGGTAGGCTCCTTGCCTTGTGATTACCACAGGAGCGAGGAGCTGATGTTACGAGAAGATACGGTGCAGGAGGTGCTGGCGCGAGTAGCGCGGGGCGAGGGGATCAAGACGATTGCCCGCGAGCTCGAGGTGGATCGGAAGACGGTGAAACGGTGGCGACGACAGGGCCAGTGGCAACCACGCCAGAGCCAGGCGCGGCCGCGCGGTGTGGTGCCATATCTGGAGCAGCTGACACAGCAGGGTCCAGAAGTCGGCTGGAATGCCGTGGTGTTGCATCGCGAGCTGCAGAGCCTCGGCTTCACGGACGGGGTCCAGCAAGTCCGGCGCGCGATTCGTCCGTGGCGGGCTGAAGCGCGGTGGGCAGAGGTGGCGACGGTCCGCTATGAGATGGGCCTGGGTGAGCAAGCTCAAGTGGACTTCGGCGAGCTCCGGATCTGGATCGGCGAACAGCGGGAGCGGGTTCATCTGTTTGTGACGACGTTGGGCTATTCGCGGCGTCTGTGGGTGCGAGCCTCTCCGCACGAGCGGCGTAGTGCGTTGCTGGATAGGCATGAGCGCGCCTTCCGCCAGTTCGGTGGGGTGCCGTTAACCTGTCTCTATGACAATCCCCGCACCCTGGTGTTGGGGCGTCGGGACCGGGAGGTCCAGTGGCATCCGGTCTTTCAGGACTTCGGAGCGTGTCAAGTTTCCTGTGTAACTGATTGTGATTAATCGATGGTCGGCACACGGTCTCCTACGATCATGGCAAATTGAGTGAGGGCTCGTTTCCATTCAGGAATCGGAGCCGTCCATTTCTTGGCTCTCCGCGGTAGACCCAGATCGAGAACGTTGAGGATGGCTTCATCCTGGGAAACGCCCCGCGCTTTTTTAACAGGTTCCGCCACGAATACTTCAGGGATTCAATGGCATTCGTGGTGTCGATGACTTTGCGAATGGCGGGAGGATCGTCAAAGAAGACCGTGAGCCGCGGCCAGTCCCGCCGCCAACTCGTGCTGATCGTGGGATCGCGCCCATCCCACGTCAGGGCAACGCGCTCCACGGCTGCTTCGGCTTCCGTGACTGTCGGCGCTCCATACAGAGCTCGCGGATCCCGGGCCACGGCCCCCGTCGCTCCCGCCACACCACATCCCGCAAGGATTGTCGGACGTTATGCCCAATGCAGAGTTGCACCTGGGTGCGCGGAACGCTCGTCTCGAACGCGCCGGGCAAACCCGTTAGCCCATCGCCGCAGGCCACGACACAATCGTTGCCCCCTCGTTGCCGGAGATCCGTAAAGACTGCTAACCAGAACGTGGCGCCTTCGGGCTCACTCACCCAGAGGCACAACAGTTCTTTTTCCCCCGCTCAGGTGATGCCCAACGCCACAGAGACCGCTGTGGTGTTGACGGCTCCGTCATGCTGCGATTTCACAAAGAGCCAATCACAATAGAGAATCGGCTACACCGTTTCCAGGGGACGACCCTGCCGGAGGCGCACATCCTCTCAGACCTCATCGGTCATTGTAGAGATGAGGGGCGGGGACACCTCCGTCCCATATAATCCCGGATTCCGCAGTTGAATGTCGATCATGGAGAGGCGCCCGAGGCACACGGCGCGAATGGGAGAGCCCGTACGGGGGTGTCCGTCCGCTTCGGTGGCGGCTGTGAGGTATCGTCGGCCTCGCTCAGCTCCCAGTCCAACTG
>PHGD01000190.1 GCA_011090425.1 Nitrospira sp. LK70
CGCGCAGCACCCGAAGCACGGCATCCATCTTTTTGTGCGAGGAGAAGCGGCCTCGTTCCGCCTTCGATTTCGCCATGAACACCTCCATCAATGAGGGGCAGTATGCCCCAAATGTGTGTCCAAGGAAATCGTGGGGCGGAGGACGGGCCAGCAATATCGCAAGCCTCTCCTCTGGGGTGATGGCTTCCAGGCGTATGCCCTGTTGCTTCAGCACCGCCGGTCATCAACAAATCTAGGCTTGGATTATTAGTCTGCTGCTGTAGACATTTTTCTACACATTGCAAATTTGTTAACGTTTGTCCTGTCACAGGTACAGCATCAGGGGGATTCTTATTCCATCGAATCCAGCCTAGCGGGTCAAAGAATCGAACTGGGCTATTCCCCACATACACATTGATATCGTTGCCTAAAAATTCCATTGGATCCTCACTGATAAACCGCTGCAACCTCGGCTGGTAATACCGTACCCGGTAATACATCAATCCTGTGCCGTCATCATCCTCCCGTCCGGTGAACTTGAAGCTGTTTGTACTGGCTGAGCCGGTTTGGGTCGTCAAACCGAACGGCTCGTATGTATATTGCGTCTGCAAGGTGCCCGTTCCATCCCCTAATGCAACTGTTGAGCTGAGGGCATCGGGTAACAAGGCACGACTCCCAACACCATCCGTTCGTGTGAAGAACTCGTCGATGCTGAGCCCGGTGAGTAGGTTCGCTGTGACCGTCCCGCCGTTCTTTTCCTGCACCGGATTCAGCCCGTCGTAGAGAAAATTGGTGGTGGTGCCGTTGATGGTCTTGCCGGTACGCCGTCCGAACGAGTCATACGTGAACGAGGCAGTGAGACCAGTTCGGCTGATGCCCGTGAGTTGATTTCTCGCATTCCAGGTGTAAGTGGTAGTCACACCAGCATCGGTGCTGGTGGCCAAGTTGCCGTTGAGGTCGTAGGTCTCCGTGGCGGTCCCAAACGTGGTCTGTTGGTTGTTCGCGTTGTAGTTGGTCGTGGTGAGCGCTGGCGGAATGTTGGTTCGGGCAAACGTGCCTCCAGTGGTGAGGCGATTGCCCGCGAGATCGTATGTATAGGTCAACGTGCCCAGCGTTGCCGCACCTTGCTTGTACGTGAGGCTCGTGAGTTCCGAGGCGGCATTGTAGGCATACATAATGCTATTCGTGTTGGGATAGGTCACACTCGTGCGGCGGTCGGCGTCATCATAGCCAATCGTGACGGTGCTCGTGCCTTGCTGAATCTGCGTCAAGCGATTCGCATTATCATAGGTGTACACTACTTGCGTTTGTCCGACGACCGTCATCGTCGCCCGCCGGCTCGCATTATCATACGTATAGTTCACCGTCCCCTCAGGGGTGACTTCCTGCGTGAGTCGGTCTAACCCATCATAGGTCCTCGTGATCGTGGCCGTGACCGCATTGCTGGCATCCTTCTCTTGCACCTGGGTGATCCGATTGCCCGCGTCGTAGGTGTAGTTCGTGCTGGTCCCGTCTTGGAACGTCGCCTTCGTGCGGCGATTCAACGGATCATAGGTATAGCTGGTCGTCTGACTCTTGCGATCCAGAACCGTGGCCAGATTGCCGTTGTTGTCGTAGGTGTAGGTCTCCGTATTGAGGAGCGGGTCTTTGCGCGTCCCGGTGCGATTCATATTGTTATAGGTATACACCGTCTGTTGGCTCTTCGCATCGGTCACGGTGAGCAGATTGCTGTTGGCATCATAGCCGAACTGGGTGAGGCCGTTGATGGCGTCGGTGAGTTGGGTAATGCGGTCCAAGGCATCGGGCGTATAGACCGTCTTCTGGCCAAGCGGATTGATGAGGCTGCGCAACCGCCCCGCGGCATCGAGCATGCGTTTGGTCTCGCGATTCAATGGATCTTTGACCTCAATCAGATCGCCCAATTCATAGGTGAACGTGGTGATGTTGTTGAGGGGATCTTTGATCGTCAGTGGCTGCCCTTGGCTATTGACCGTGATGGTCGTGGTCTTATTCAAGGCATTCGTGATCGTCGTCAGATTGCCTTTTGAATCGTAGCCCAACGTGGTCGTGTGATTGAGCGGATCGGTGATCGTGGCCACCTGGTTATACGTCGACTCGTAGGTAAACGTCGTCGTCACGGCATTCAGCGTGGTTGCTAACCGCGTGACAGTCAAGACATTGCCCTTCGCGTCATAGGTGTAGGCTGTTTTCCGATTGAGTGCATCCGTCACACTCAAGATCAAATTCGTCACCGCTTGTCGCTCATAAGTGAGCGTTTGCGCTACGGGCTCACCGAAGGCCGCCGTATCTGTGGGGGGGGGGTACATTGGGCCCTGCGTACGAAGCAGATGGGACCGTCACGTAACAGGAAGACGAGGACGCTGGAAGACCTGACTTCGCTCCTCCGGGCTGCGATAACCGAGTCAGGGGAGCAGCCAGAACCTATCCGCTCTCATCAACAGCAGCGGGGCCTTGGAAATCTTTCTCCAGGAAGACAGCGCGGCCCAAAAACTGCAAGTCGGGGTTGGTGAAGAAGTGCGTCTCTGTTGAAGGAGGGAGCCTGAGGCCGGTGCCAACCTATCAAATTGAGCGTACCACGAGTGAGTCGCACACACATGCAGAAACGCCGGAGGATCCTCAGCCTATCGCTTTGTCGATCCGATCGCAGACATAGCTTGCGAAGGGGATTGAGCAGGTAAAGGCGGGTGATACAGCGTTGAGCACATGCATGGAGCGATCGTCGCCTTCTAAAACAAAATCCATTTCGAGTTTTTTCTTCGTGATGTCGAGCAACTGGGCTCTAATTCCAGGACGACCCCATGTTCGGTAGTGACGTTCGACCACACCCTCGGCGAGTACCGAGGCAAGCGACACCATCTTGCTCCGTGAGTATTTTGAGATCTCCTCCATCGCCAAGCGTCGGAAATCGAATCCAGCCCCGGTCAGTAAGCCGAACCCTCGACTCGCGACTTCGACGAGCTCACGGAAGTTGACGTTCCCGAGTCCTTCATAATTCTCGCGCCACAGAGCCGGAATGGCTGTCGGACCGATCTTGGCCTTTCCGTCGGCTGTGATCGTGAAGTGGACACCCAGGAAGGGATTCCTGAGATCCGGAACAGGGTAAATGTTGGTACGGATCGCACCCGGTGGTTCATCGGAATAGAGGTAAAGGCCCTTCATGGCGATCTTGTCGGCATACAGACCGGCGGCGTTGACGATGTATCCGGCTTCGATGCTGTCCTGGTTCGTTCGAACGTTCCTGTTGGCTCGTCCCCGATAGGCTGTGCCGCACCGGATCTGAATCCCCTCACGGAGCGCATCTTCCTGCATCGCGTTGACGACCTGGAGGGGACTGACCGTCGAGGTGCGCGGGGAAAAGAGTGCCCGTTGATATGTTTTGACACGCGGTTCTATGGACTTGGCTTCCGCTTCCGTGAGGGCCTGAAGCTCAATGCCGTTGATTTGTCCGCGACGGAATAATTCATCGAGTGAGGGTAAATCCGCTGCATCCTTCGCGACGACAAGCTTGCCGCATTTATTGAGGGGGATTCGTTTCTCCTCACAATAGACAGTGAGTCGCTCATTCCCGAGACGCGTAAACTTGGCTTTGAGGCTGTCCGGTGAGTAATAGAAACCTGCATGGAGCACTCCGCTGTTACGTCCACTGGCATGGGCTCCACACGAGGCTTCCTTTTCGATCAGCAACACCTGGGCGTCCATCCGACGTCTACGGAGTTCCCGGGCGATGCTGAGACCGATCACCCCACCCCCAATGACAAGAAAATCACAGGTCTGCATGTGCTGTGCTGTCGACGCCGTCGGTGTTGTGAAAGAGCACAGTGTCCTCATCTACTTGGCAGAGTGTCTATGGATTCGTCCAGAATTTCCACAATTTTCTACCAAGAATTGTCCATATTCATGCCGATGCGACGGCGTTGCGTCCATGGAAGTCCCTCCCTGCGTTGCGCAGCATTCGATAGGTTCTAATCTTATCGGAATCGATCATGGGCGTTCCTTGGTCACAGCCGCTCCAGCCCCAGTTCTCCCCACATCCATGTGAAGTCGTAGGAGGGGCGGCCTACTCTGGCGTCGTGAGCCGCCCGGTTTTCAAATTCCTTGAGCAGGCCGATGAGCTTCGGGCGCCGGCGACGGTCTCCGGCTGCCTGGCGCGGGGTCAGGTTGTCCAGAGCCGGCACGGGCTGATCCACCCAGGCCCGGTAGTGGTCCTCGTAGTATGTATGCAGCAACTCGGCTTCGACATCCGGTGGGAGCGAATTGGGCGCATCGGCCCGATGTCGGCTCTCGGCTCGTGTCATTGTCTGCTTCATGTCTTCGGTACTGGTCACTCGGTAGCGCAGGGCCTGCGGTGCGAGGCCTTCCAGCCACTGCCTCCCTCGCTGCGCCCGTGCTTCGGAGGTGGTTTCGAGTATGAGGCGCTCATCCGTGACCCTGATCGTTCCCAGCGTCCGCCGGAATGTCGGTGTGATCTCGTACCAGTCGAAGACTCCCGAGGTTATCTGTTCCACGCCCTCCATGTGGGTTAACAGGCCGAGCAGTTGTTCCTGATCCAGCACATCGAAGACTGCTTTGGTGAACATGAGCGGATCGCCCTCCGGGGTCACTATGGTGGGGAAGGGACGAAACGCCACCAGCGGGAGCCACCAGCGGGACAGGAGATGGCCCAGCTTCTTGAGAAGCGCCACGCGGCTGCCGCGTGGGAAACGGGCGTGGAACGTGCGTCCGGCTTTCTGCCATTGCGGGAGCAGCATCTCGGCGTCGCGCGGAGACAGTTGCAGCAATCCGGCTTCGAGAACCCGCGAGCCGTCTGGTCGCGGCATCAGGCGCGCCACGATCAGGTCCCATTGCGCGACGCCATGCGTGGCCGTTCGTTCATGAACGCGGATACGTTCCTCGGTGGAGAGGTCCCGCAGGGTGAACCCTTCGTCGAGATCCACCGCTTCGACTTCATAGAGTCCTTGGTATGTTTCCCGGGCTTGATTCAGAAAGGCTCGTTCCCCTGTTGCGAGAGAGCCGCCTTCCGCTGCCAGGAACCGATCGGCGACTGTGCGCTTGTCCGGCAATTCGGCATCGAACCAGAGCCAGGCCGTCCGCATGACCTCGGCCTGCGGCAGATCGAGGACTCGCCGCTGCTCATCTTCGTCCCGGTCGTAGAGGTGG
>PHGD01000191.1 GCA_011090425.1 Nitrospira sp. LK70
CTTCGCCGCGTTCGCCTCGTCCTTGATGTATATCCTGTGGTGGCAGTTCGGGAAGTTCTTCTGTACCTCGTACTTCTACCTCACCGACGACAGACAGCGGACCACGAAGGTGTATGATGTATTTGCCTATACCACGTTGGCCCATGGCGACAAGGCAAAGATCGGGGGGAAAGCATGAACGCCGTGCGCGCTTTCAAACTTCGAGAAAGAGTTTCACAGGGATAAGTTATCTGATGCTACGGATCATCGCGAGAGGCAGCCATTGAAAAGCAAGATTCACACAATACTATTTTGGACGGTGTCAGGCCTGGCCATGATATTGCTCCTCAACCTATGGAATATGCCCACGCATGCGTCGGAGGAACAGGTTATTTTCAGCGATTTCATGGCGAAACTCGCCGCGGGCGACATCGAGAAGGTCATCATCAAGGGACATCATATCAGCGGTGTGCTGAAGGATAATTCTCGACTTCGAACCTACTCGCCGGACTATCCCGATCTGATCCAGGTGCTGCGGAAAAAAGATATTCAGATCGAAGTCAAATCAGCCGGCAAAGGCCCTTGGTATACCCAATTCCTCATGATCTGGGGACCGTTCGTTCTCTTGCTCGGGCTGTGGTTGTTTCTCATGCGCCGAATGCAGGTCGGAAATGAGGCCTTGTCCCTCGTGAAGAACAAAGCTCACATGCCGACGGATGAGCGGAAAAGGGTGACGTTTTCCGATGTGGCAGGCATTGATGAAGCGAAAGAGGAGGTCCAGGAGACGGTTGATTTTCTGAAGGACCCGCGAAAGTTCCAGAAACTCGGCGGGCGCATTCCCAAGGGTGTCTTGGTCGTGGGGCCGCCTGGAACCGGGAAGACATTATTGGCCAAAGCGATTGCCGGAGAGGCGGGAGTCCCCTTTTTCAGTATCAGCGGTTCGGATTTTGTGGAAATGTTCGTGGGAGTCGGAGCCTCTCGCGTACGTAATTTGTTCGAACAAGCTAAAAAGCACGCTCCCTGCATTATTTTCATCGATGAGATCGACGCCGTCGGACGATCAAGGAGGGCAGGGCTTGGCGGCGGACACGATGAGCGCGAGCAAACGCTCAACCAGTTGTTGGTCGAAATGGACGGATTTGATACGACGGAGGGCGTCATTCTGGTCGCCGCAACCAATCGGCCGGATGTGCTCGATCCGGCCCTGCTCAGGCCGGGTCGGTTCGACCGGCAAGTGATGGTGAATCATCCTGACCTTCGAGGTCGTTTGGAGATTCTAAGAGTACATACGAAGAAAGTACCGGTTGCAGCACAGGTAGAGTTGGAGAAGATTGCTCGAGGGACCCCCGGTTTCTCAGGCGCGGACTTGGAGAACTTGGTCAATGAAGCTGCGCTCTGGGCTGCTCGCCGGAACAAGGACGAAGTGGGAACCGTGGATTTCGAAATGGCAAAGGACAAGATCTTGATGGGCGTCGAGCGCAAGAGCACGGTTCTCACGGACGAGGAAAAACGGGTCACCGCCTATCATGAGGCGGGCCATGCCTTGATGGCCAAGCTTCTGCCTGGTACCGATCCTGTTCACAAAGTGTCGATTATTCCGAGAGGCCGTGCATTAGGCGTGACCATGCAGTTGCCGACCGACGATCGCCACAATTATTCCAAAGAATTTTTGTCCAACAGGTTGGCGATTCTCATGGGCGGAAGGGTGGCGGAGGAACTGGTGTTCAGGCACCTCACGACCGGCGCAGGTAACGATCTGGAGCGGGCGACCGCCCTTGCGCGCAAAATGGTCTGCGAATGGGGCATGAGCGAAAAGCTCGGTCCGCTCACGTTCGGCCAGAAAGGGGAATCGGTGTTTCCACGGCTTTCCTTTGCGACCAAGCGTGACTTCAGTGGGGGTATGGCGCTGGAGATCGATTTGGAAATCAGGCGCATCGTCGGGGAAAACTACGAGCGGACCAAGCGACTCCTGACCGAACAGATGGTGACCTTGAAGGCGCTGGCGGAAGCACTCTTGGAAAAAGAGGTACTGGATGCTCCGGAAATCGACCAGATAGTTCTACAGTCTTCTCTGATGGTTTCTGCCTGACGGACGAGGTACTGCTGACTCCTATTCCTGCAATGGGAGCCAATTTCATGAACGTGCCTGACAGTGAGTGAGTTAACGCAAGGTTTCCATACGGTAGATTCGCGCCCAGACAGACCCAGGCAGCGGAATTACGAAGAGTTTTTCATGAATTACTAATGTGTCCTTCGTAAGTCGAGGAGTATGTTCTTCGAGCAAGGTGAGGCCTATGACGACGTTATTTGTTGCAGTGATCATATTGAGCGTCATCGTTGAGATGTTGGACAGGGTGACGTTGAGTTTCAGTACTATTAAGGACAAGCAAAGGGTACTTTTTCATCGAGTCATCGGCGCGCTCGCGTTTCTGACGATCCTCATGCCCGGCTTAGCAGCTGCTCATGGCAATGTGACGATTGAGGAGGATAGTTGTGTACGACGGGTCGGAGGAAATCTCGTCCATTTCAATGCTTATCAGCCGCAACATGAGGCGAGAGCACAGTACTGCACAGACATTCCTGGCGAGGGAGACACTTTCCTTGTAGTCGATCTCGTCGATTTTGGGCTGCGCAACATGCCTGTGGGGGTTCGGGTCGTGAGAGGACTCAACGAGACCGCAGAAGATGAGACAGTGGCCTACTGGCCACCGGCGACTCACCCGGATGGAGTGGTCAGAGGCGAAGCCAAGCTGGTTAAGGGACTGTATAAGGTAATCATCACCCCTGAAGGATTCAGTCCTTCGTCCTATCTATTGCGCGTTCAGCAAATCGATTACGGGATAATTGCTCGAAAAGCGCTCGGGCCGTTGACCGTCATCCTTCTCCTCGCATTGATCGGCTATGAGCTCTCGAAATCAAAACGATGGAGGAATTGGCGAGTCTCCGGCCATTCGTGAAGGTCCAGTCGATACGCAACGCAGGTTTCTATAATAAAAGGAGGTCTCACTGTGGCAAGCGATAGAGGGTATGACATTTCGCAGTGGTACGATTCGAAGCCGTGGAAGATCGGGTGGGCGGCGATGCTGATGATGGGCATCTTTTGGGTCCTGTATCAACGGGCGTTTGGGTATTCGCACGGGTTGGATTCGATGACCCCGGAATTC
>PHGD01000099.1 GCA_011090425.1 Nitrospira sp. LK70
AAAGCAGATAAAGACATGGATAATGACGATGAACGTATACAACATGGGATATCAGACTCCGATTGATCGAGCAGTGGAAGCGACGGTGGCAATTCTAACAAAGGACTCGGCTTGGAGACAAGCGCCGCCGATAAGTGCGCCGTCGATTTGGTCTGAAGCAAGGAGCGATTCAATATTCGTGGGCGTGACGCTCCCTCCATAGAGAATCCTTGTGCGTTGGGCGATCGCCGGAGAAGCTATCGCGGCAAGGACTCGCCGAATGGTCCGGTGGGCGGCGACGGCTTGCTCGGTCGTAGCCGACTTGCCCGTGCCGATGGCCCATATCGGTTCATAGGCGATGGTGACATCGGCCAGTACCTCGTCGGTAAAGCCGGAGAAACTCTCGCGCAGCTGTTGCGTGACCACGTCGTCGGTCGAACCGTTCTCCCGCTGTGTGAGCGACTCCCCGATGCAGAGGATCGGACGGAGACCGTGTTTGAGCGCCGCTCGGATTTTCTTCTGGATGCTGTCGTTTTGTTCGCCGAAGAGTGTTCGCCGTTCCGAATGACCCAGAATCACATAGCGACAACCAAGGTCTTTCAGCATCGGTGCTGAGACTTCTCCTGTGTAGGCACCATGGTCCTCCCAAAACATGTCCTGCGCTCCGAGCTGAATCGGAGATGAGGTGCCCAGCGCCATACGAACGGATTCCAGCGCAGTAAAAGGGGGGGCGACGACAAGTTCAACGCCCGTGGAAGTATCAGGCAGACGTTGGCTCAGCTCCTGAACGAAGGTCGCCGCTTCAGATGCGGTCTTGTTCATTTTCCAATTGCCGACGATCAGGACTGTACGCATCGTCCTTCCGGGAGCTTGGGTTTCGTTGAGGAATCGTGATCAGTTTGGGCGGTCAGGCAGCGCCGCGAGACCAGGAAGGGTTTTGCCTTCCAGTAGTTCAAGGGCCGCACCGCCACCGGTCGAGATGAACGATATGTTTTCAGATTCACCGGCCCGATGAACGGCCAGTGACGTCTCGCCGCCGCCGACGATCGTGAGCGCGTAGGCATCGGCAATTGCGTGGGCCATTGCCAACGTGCCTCTGGCGTAGGCGTCGATTTCGAATACACCCATCGGTCCATTCCAGAGGATGGTTTTCGCATTTTGGACCGCCTCATTGAATAGTTTGACGGAGGCCGGTCCAATATCGAGGGCATACCATCCTTTGGGAATCTCCTGTACCGGGACAATTTTCGTTTCAGCGCCTACCTCTCGGCCGGCCGCGACGACACAATCGACCGGCAGGTAAAATTTGACTCCACGTGAGAGGGCATGGTCTTCGATGCCTCTGGCAAAATCCAGCATATCCATTTCGCAGAGAGAATTGCCGATCTCCATGCCTTTCGCTTTCAGGAATGTGAACGCCATACCGCCGCCGATGATGACCTTATCGACCTTCTTGCCCAGGTTTTCGATCACACCGATCTTGCCGGATACCTTTGCTCCCCCCAGAATTGCGGCAAAGGGTCGAACAGGATTGGCGACGGCACCCTCAAGGTACTCGATTTCTTTCTTGAGCAGTGCGCCTACAGCAGCCTCTTTTATGTATTGGGTGATGCCGACGGTCGACGCATGGGCCCGGTGGGCTGCCCCGAAGGCATCATTGATGAAGACATCGCCCAGTGAAGCAAGGGCCTTGGCGAAGGCGTCGTCATTTTTTTCCTCGCCGGCATGAAAACGAAGATTTTCCAGCAAGAGGACATCTCCGTCCTTCATCCTGGCGACCAGCTTCTCGACGGCCGGGCCGATGCAGTCCGGAGCGAAGATCACGTCTTTCCCGAGCAGACGTCCCAGTCGTTTTGCAACAGGTGCCAGGCTGTATTTGGGGTCAAAGGCTCCCTTGGGCCGACCGAGGTGAGAGCAGAGAATGACTTTCGCGCCTTCGTCGACGACGCGATTGATCGTCGGCAGGGTTGAACGAATGCGGGTGTCATCGGTAATCTGGAGCGATTCATCGAGCGGGACGTTGAAATCGGCGCGGATGATGACCCGCTTGCCACGAAGTTGCACATCGTCGATCGTTTTTTTGTGCAAATTCATGGGGAGCTCCTCCGTGAGTTCTTATGACGCGGTGAATTCAGTGAGCGAGCTGGATTCGTTTGAAGCCTGCCCGATCATATCTCCAACGCGGTCATCAGTGAGTGGTGGATTTTCCAGCCAGCACCTTGACTAGGTCGCGGACTCGGCATGAATAGCCCCATTCGTTGTCGTACCAAGCCGTAACCTTGACCAGGCGCTTATCCACGACGTTGGTCAACGGGGCATCGACGGTGGCCGAGTGATCGTCCCCTTTTTGATCGATCGAGACGATGGGGTCTTCAGAGTACTTGAGAATGCCCTTCAGGGGGCCATCCGCAGCCTTCTTGAAGGCGGCGTTGACGGACGCTACGTCACAATCCTTTTCGGTTTCGACGGTGAGGTCGACCAGCGAGACGTTCGGCGTCGGCACCCGAATGGCGAGCCCATCCAACTTGCCCTTGAGCTCAGGAATGACGAGATGCAGCGCTTTGGCTGCCCCGGTGCTGGTGGGAATCATCGACATGCCGGCCGCGCGGGCGCGCCGAAGGTCTTTGTGAGGAAGGTCGAGCAGCTGCTGATCGTTGGTGTAGGAATGGATCGTGGTCATAATCCCGTGTTTGATACCGAACGTTTCCAACAGGACTTTAGCAACAGGCGCCAGGCAGTTGGTCGTGCAGGAGGCGTTGGACACAATGTGGTGGGATTGAGGGTCGAACTTGTCGTCGTTCACGCCGAGTACGATGGTCACATCGGGATCTTTCGCCGGTGCCGAGATAATCACGTGCTTGGCGCCGGCGGACAGGTGTTTGCCCGCCGCTTCCCGGTCGGTAAATCGACCGGTCGATTCAATGACAACGTCAATGTTCAGCGCCTTCCAGGGCAATTCCTTTGGGTCTTTGATCGCGAGCACTTTGATAGGTTTCCCATCCACGAGGATCTGGTCTTCCTTGGCCTCCACACTTGCCGAAAGGGTGCCGTGCACCGAGTCGTACTTGAGGAGATAAGCAAGCGTTTTCGCGTCCGTGAGATCGTTCACGGCGACGATCTGCAGATCTTTGTCGCCCATCGAGGCGCGCAGCACGTTGCGCCCGATACGTCCGAATCCATTGATTCCAACACGAATGGACATAGCGTAATCCTCTACATGCAAATATATTGGTTGAAGACACCCGGATGGTACAGCACGAACTGCAATAGTATCGACGCGCTCTGCTTCTTGTCAAGACACTTGGTGAGCGTCCAAAATGGAATCAGACGGGTCAGGAGGCTCATGTGAACGAGACATTATCTGACCATGCGGCACAGGCGTTGGAGTGGCCTCGGTTGTTGGACCTTCTTGCACAACATGCACAGTCGACGATCGGAGCGGCTCGATGCCGGTCGCTTTCCTTGTCGAGCGATCTGGAGGCTGCTCGCCTGCGCCAGCAAGAGACGACCGAGATGGTCAGGTTACTGGAGGGGAGTGATCCGATGCCGCTCCTCACCTTTCCCGATATTCGTGAGCATCTGACTCGATCCCGGAAGGGAGGAGCGCTTGAGGCCGGTGAGTTGCGAGACTGTGTGGTTGTGCTGGCCCTCATGGCGGAGGTGGAGCGATACGCCGAGTCTCATAAAGATGAGACTCAAGCCCTGGCTCACGTCTTGTCTCCGCTTCATAGCACAACAAGTTTGCGTGGAATCCTGAGGGCTATCGAGGGCGCGATCCAAGCCGACGGCTCTATGAAAGACACGGCTTCGCCGGAGCTGCGACGCCTGACTCACCAGGCTCAGGACTTGAAACAGGAGATGCGGCAGCGTCTGGAGCAGATACTCCATTCCAAACGCTATGAGGAGGTGCTTCAAGAGGCGTATTTTGTCCAGCGAGAAGGGCGGTATGTCGTGCCGGTGAAGGCGGACATGCGGGGAAGAATCCCCGGGATCCTCCACGATGTGTCCGCCAGCGGGGCAACTATCTTTCTGGAGCCGCGGGAGTTGGTCGAACTGAACAATTCCATCAAGGTAGCGGATCTGGAGATTGAGCGTGAGGTGCATCGCATCTTGCGGGAGCTCAGCGGTTTGGTGGCCTCCAAAGCGGAAGACATCGGCCGAGGAATCGAATCGTTGGCCGAATGTGATGTGATCAGAGCAAAGGCTGAGATGAGTCGCCGGCTGAAGTGCAATCCTGTCGTGTTGAATGAGCAAGGTCGTGTGGTCCTCAAGCAGGTGAGGCATCCGCTACTGCTCATCGCGAAAGATCAGGTTGTTGCGAACGACATTCACATGGATGAAACGATCCGCGTCCTGGTGATCTCCGGGCCGAATACGGGAGGAAAGACTGTCACGCTCAAGATCGTCGGGTTATTTGCGCTCATGGTGCGGGGCGGACTGCATCTTCCCTGTGCTTCGGAATCCGAGATGGCGCTGTTTACGGACCTCTATGCCGACATCGGCGATGCACAGGACTTGAGCCGCGATCTGTCGAGTTTTTCCGCCCACATGACCCATATGATCCGGCTTCTTTCCGAGGGGGCCGCCCGACCGACGTCAAACGACTGCTCCGCGCCCCGCTCGCTTGTGCTCCTTGATGAGCCTGTGACGTCGACTGATCCGCAAGAGGGAGCGGCGTTGGCAGAGGCACTTCTCTGTCGTCTAGCCGAATTGAACATGAAAGTCGTGGCAACCACGCATTACGGTGCGCTCAAGGAGCTGGCGCAGACGACTTCTGGCTTTGCGAATGCCAGCGTGGAATTCGACGTGGAACAGTTGGCGCCTACCTACCGATTATTCATCGGGCTCCCAGGCGGCTCATCCGCCTTGGAGATCGCCGGTCGGCTGGGCATGGATCACAGCATTTTGAACGATGCGCGGAAACGCTTGCATGCCGACAATCAACGGCTCGATGAATTGATGGCCGATTTACAGCGGAAGCAACGGCAATTGGCTGAAGATACCGAGAAGGCTCAGAAAGCCAGACAAGAAGCCGAACAAGCGGCCCGGGAAGCACAAGCACTTCGAGCGCAACTGCAAGAAGCGGAACAGGAAGCTCGACGAGGGATCAAGAAGAAAATCGGAGAACAGTTTCAACGGGCTCGGGCGGAAGTGCAGGCCACCGTTGACTCCTTGAAGCGCGAGCAGAAGCTCACCAAGGCCAAGGAAATCAGAGAGCGCTTGCGCGAATTGGAAACGCTGACCAGAGAGGAACTTGCTCCGGCCGGCAAGCCCATTCCACTCGAACAGCTTGGGATCGGCGATACGGTGGAAATTGTCGGCTTGAGCATGACGGGGAGTTTGTTGGAAGCGCCTCAGGGGAAGAAACGCGTGCGGGTTAAGGTAGGGGAAGGGGAAGTACTGGCGACTGTCTCGAACCTCGTCGGTCTGGCAGGCGAATCAGTTCCCGCACCGCCTGTTGCGCCATCGGAGAGTACCCGTCGGTTTTCAACCGGCGGAGGACTGGGGCTCGACGAACAGACGGTGCTGGACGTGCGAGGCCTGGCAGCGGATGAGGCGCTCGATCAGGTCGTTGCGGCATTGGATCGGGCAACTCTCAGCGGCGCCCCATACCTCCGCATCATTCATGGCCATGGAAGTGGTCGACTCAAGTCCGTCCTGCGTGAGTATCTGAAAGAGTCGCCTTATGTGGCAGGCTTTCGCCCAGGAGATCGAGCCGAGGGAGGGGATGGAGTGACGGTAGCGAAGTTGCGATGAAATTTTGATGGCGGCTTGTTCCGGCCGAAATCTACCCAAATCCCCATAGTTCTTGCCCGGCATCGCTTGCACTGGCAGAGTTGTCTCTCGACAGTATCTTTTCCGATCCACCGCAGTATCTGACCGGATACACATCTATTTCGACAGCCGGAGCATTCGGCGTATCTGCCGCGCTCTTGTCACATCCCCATCGTGGAATCAAGCTTGCAACACCATTGAGTGTCTGAACGTGAGTCCTCGTCACGAATCATCGTTAGCCAGGAGGTCCGTTATGCGTACCTTGAAATTCATCGAAACGGAATGCGTGCAGGCATCCGACGCGAAACGCCTGAGAGAATTGCAAAACGAGAACGACTTGCTCAAGCTTCTTTATACGGATCTGTTGGCGAAGACTGTGGTCATAAGGGGCGGTCTCGCAAGGGGTATGAGGGACTGCTGAGCAGTGGGACTCATCCTTATCTTCAATGACGCGACCCAAGAACGTGAGGGTGTTAGCCGCGGCCCGTTGAGAAAATAAGCCAGGAACGCGATAGGGGGTGCAGTCATCGATGCGACGTACTGATAACATCGAGGGATGATCTTGCAGATGTCGAGCTGCACACGTTGCCAAGGAATGGAATGGACATACTAATGGTGTGATCTCCGCCGAGCTGGGCTCGCCGATGGGAATAGCTGATTGCCGACGAGGACGTTACCAGCTCCCTGATATTGCGCCGCTCACTTCGGAAGTGCGGGATGTAGGAGATCCCGCATCGACGACACACCAGCCCCGCATTCCCTGTCTGCTGATAAAGCTCTACCCAATGCAGTCTCTTGCGCATCTCGGCGTGCATCGCGCCTGTTTACGTGAAATGATGTGTGTGAATCACACAATTCATCATCGTTTTGATTCACTGATCTTCCCTCAACAGTATCTTTTTCGATCCACCTTAGTATCTAAATTGATACTCCTCACTAGACAATAATCGACTGTGACTGAAACCGTTCCCACTCCTTTTTCTCGTATCCCGGTTCTTTCTGTCCTTTTGGGCGATCCAATCCAGCAGGCCCACATGGTACAAAGCTTGCTTATTCCCTAGATGTGTACGTATTTACCGTAGGAAGTCACGATTCATGTCATGCCGCGTAATCGCGTGAGTCAAACACTTGCCACGGTATCGCTGGAAGGGTATAAGAACCAACTTCATGGGAACTGGAGAAAACCGAATTGATGCTACCTACGTAGTTGCCGGATGGGAGCTCAATCAGGGAGTGAAGACGCAGCTCCGAAAATTGCTCGGGAAATTGAGCCACTACTTGGAGAAGAAATAATTCGTACCAACCTGCGAATGACGTCATTGGAGACCATGATCATGCGAATACGGCGCACATCGACCGAACGTATCCCTTCCTTCACCCCTCGATCGATCTCCGAAAGATCCACGGTCGGCGATCCTCATCGTACTCGTGGGATGCGGTCGCAATTCAATCTCGTACTCCTAATGCTCTTTGCCGTTCTAGGAGCAGGCTGTGTTGGTCACAAACCATCGGGGACACAGTCCGTCGCCGAGCCGAAATGTAACCGCCTCGTGACGGCCAATGTTGTCGCGCTCGAACAAGCATACACATACAACCGTTTCGATACATACAACCCTGCAGGCATGCTGTTTGCGCTTCGGCGTGATGTCGTGGATTCAATCACCGACCTTCCTTTACCTGATGTTCGGATCAGTGGTATGGACCAAGCCGCCGGGCAGGTCCGTCTTCGAAGCGACAAACGGCCCCGACCCTTGGTGCTGAGAGTCAATGAAGGAGACTGTCTTCGGGTCACGTTTACGAACTTGCTTTCCCCAACAGCTCCCACGTATGCGCACATTGAAAAAAATCCGACGACAGGCGACCCCTTCCAGACTGCTGCGGGGAAGGATGTCGGCCCGACTTCGGGTGAACTTCCTTTCACGCGTCATGCGTCCATGCACGTGAACGGTCTTTACTATGTCGGAAGCATCGGGTCGGATGGAGCCAACGTCGGCATGAACTTGTCGTCGCTCACTGCTCCAGGTGAAACCAAGATCTATACCTGGTATGCAAAGGCGGAGGGGACCTACCTCATGTATTCCATGGGGACGATCGGCGGCGGCGAGGGAGACGGGGGGCAACTCGGCATGGGACTCTTCGGCGCCGTGAATGTCGAGCCGCCGGGAGCGAAGTGGTATCGCTCCCAGGTTAGTGCCTCCGATATGCAACGTGCATCGAAAGGCCGTTCCAGCGTGATAGGCACTCCGATTCTCGACTATGAGCCATTTCGAATGTTGAGTGCCTCCAACGAAGTTCTGCACTCCGATCTCAATGCGGTAATCGACAATGCCCCGCTGGCCTACGAAAACGAGCGCCCAAAACCAGGCGCCCATGGTGAGGACTGTGGCGTAGACGGCAAGAAGCTAGAACGTGGGTCGAGTTGCGGGAAGCCATTTCGGGAGTTCACAGTCATTTTCCACGATGAGATAACAGCCGATCAGGGGTTTCCAGAGCTGGGGATTGAAGAGTCCCCTCTAGCAGTCCTTAAGGACAATATGGCCATCAATTATGGGGCTGCTGGTGTCGGCTCTCTGGTCCTGGCCAACCGTAAGGGCATTGGTCCATCGCGTAAATGCAAGGAATGTAAGCTGGAGGAATTTTTTCTGACCTCCTGGGTCAATGGAGACCCCGCATTGGTCCTAGCTACCATTAAAGATGGCCAGGACAATCCCATTCCCCTGATCGAAAACGGCCGGCCCGTGACGGATGTCGACGGAAATCCACAGTACCGCAAGCGGGCGCTCTATCCAGATGATCCGTCGAATGTGCATCATTCGTACGTCGGTGACCCGGTGCGGTTTCGTAACATCCATGCGGGACCGAAGGAAACGCACGTGTTTCATCTTCATGCCCATCAGTGGGTGCAGGATAAGCACGATCCCAACTCGGTGTACCTTGACTCACAAACCATTTCACCCGGCACCGCCTTTAGTTATGAAGTGCATTACGGCGGGGCAGGGAATCGGAACCTTGGCCCCGGCGATTCCATTTTCCACTGCCACCTGTATCCACACTTCGCGCAAGGGATGTGGGAATTGTGGCGAGCGCACGATGTGTTTGAAGACGGCACGTCGGGCTTGTTTGATGCGACCCGTCCCATAAGTTCTGCCAATCATCCTGGTATGCGCAATCTTCCGGACGCAGAAATTGCCGAAGGAACTCCGACGCCGGCCGTCGTGCCGTTACCTCGACGAGCGTTGCCTCCCATGCCGACGGCAACATTCCCTGGGTATCCATTCTATATTGCAGGGAAGGCGGGACATCGCCCACCTCAACCACCGAACGATTTTGATTCGACCCAAGCAAATGGGCGTATAGACGGCGGTCTCCCTCGGCACATCATTTCAGAGGCCGAGACCAAAGATGCGTTTGACGCGGCCAAACACTACGTCGATTCAGACCCTGCGGCCGGCATACCGGAGTGTCCACGCACGCACGAATCCGACCTCGCTGAACAAAGCCGGAAGCAATCCCATTGTATTGCGAAGCGGACACATCGTCTGAATAGCGATCCCCTGCTCACAAGTATGGCTAGGGAACTCGTCTCGGCGAAAATTGAAACCGTCGCAGACTTTACTCCGAAAGAAGAAGCGGCTCGTCAATTTCATGCAGGTAGGCTCACGATCCACGGTCATTCCGCTGAACCCGCATCCACCGCGTTCGGGTGGGAAACCAAAGCCTATCCCTCCTGCGACGCCTCGGGCAAATGCGACAGTGCGATCGACCCAAGCACATCGGACCGGGTCCTCATGCCTGTCAACGGCCGCGGCGATAAACCTGGGGCGCCGTTTGGAAATCCCTGTCCAAAGGAATTCGACGACGACACACGTTCACGGATGTACCGCGGCGCTTACATTCAGCTCGATATGACGGTCAATAAACAGGGCTGGCATGATCCTCAAGGTCGGATTGCGGTGTTGGAGGAGGATATCGGGCCGACGATGTCGCGAAAACGTCCAGCGGAGCCGCTCTTCTTCCGGGCCAATTCAGGCGATTGCGTGGTATTCAAGTCCACCAATCTTGCTCCATCAGTGCTAAATCTCGATGACTTCCAAGTTTTTACGCCCACCGACACGATCGGTCAGCACATCCACTTAGTCAAGTTCGACGTCACCTCATCAGATGGTTCAGGGAATGGATGGAACTACGAAGATGGCACCTTTTCGCCTGATGAGGTCAGGGAGCGTCTCCATGCCCACAATGAGTATGTGAAGGTCCATGGCGGTATCCCATTGGCGCCCAAAACCCATCCGATGTTCGACACGGATGGGGCCATGAAGAATGATATCCGTGGCATCTGCCCTGCCTCGATGGACAAACAGGACTGGGATCGACATCCGTGGTGTGGCGCACAGACGACAGTACAACGTTGGTGGGTCGATCCTCTGCTCGATCATGGAGAAAAAGATCGCACCATCAGAACTGTGTTTACACATGACCATTTTGGGCCGAGCTCACATCAACAGCATGGGCTCTATGCCGCCTTGGTCGTGGAACCAAAGGGATCCACTTGGCAGAAGCTTGACGGAACCCTTATGGGGGGCAGTGCTCCGGATGAGACTCCGCTCAAAACGATTAAGGGTCGCCATGATGGCGGACCGACATCCTATGCGGCATTGATTCGTTCACCGAAAGGTCCCAGCGAGGACCTTCGCGAATACAATCTGGCCGTTGCCGATTTCGCTATCATCTATGACGAGGACAATCGGCCGGTAAATCCTGATCACCGGTACGAAGAAGTCAATCCACCGTCGCCACGTGTTCGTCAGATGAAACCGAATCCGCAGGGCATTTCTCCTTCCGACCCAGGCACGGCGTTGTTCAATTATCGCAATGAGCCCATTCCATTACGCATCGGCAAAAAGCATCCGGACGGCCGGTACTCTCAAAAGGACTTCGCTCAATGTGAACCGACTCGGCTCAACGGAAAGTGCGAAGGGGACCTCGCTTATGTTTTTAGTTCCAACGTCCATCCAAAAAATGATCCCGACTCAGAATTATTATTTAGTGAAGAAAGTAGCGACCTAGGGGATTCCGACGCGTTTCGGAAATTGAGAGAGGCCGGTGATCCCGCCACGCCGTTGCTGTTCGCGTATCAAGGCGAGCGAGTCGATATTCGCCTGATTCAGGGAGCACAGGAATCACAACACGTCTTCAATATGCACGGGCTGAAGTGGAAGACCCAGCCCGGTTCGCCAGGATCGGGCTGGACCAATGCGCAGCAACTCGGCATCTCCGAACACTTTGAGTTTGACGTACGACTCGATAATGAAGAACGGACCGATTATCTATACTCTTCGCCTGAGGTAAATAACCTCTGGCACGGGGCGTGGGGTCTGCTCCGCGGCTTCAATAAGGACAAGGGCTTTCCACGATTGGCGTCACGGTCCTCGGGTCCTTCTGCGGACCCCGCTAATGTCTGCCCCGGCAAAGCTGATAAGAACTATAAAGTTGGCGCCTGGCTTGCCAAAGACATCCTTCCTTCTGGAGCACTGGATTACAATGGGATGATCGGCCTCCGTGACCCGAACGGCATCATGTTCGTTGACTTGGGAACACAGGACATCGCGTCCGATCCGCGGCAATTGAAGGACTGGCTCCGCACACAATACACCAACGGATTGAAGAAACCTGAGCCTCTGATTCTGCGAGCCGCCGCTGGTCAGTGCGTGAGAGTTCAACTCAGAAACTTTCTTCCTAAGAATCTTGAAGACGGCCCTGACTTCCGAAACAGTTGGAGTGCGAATGAAATGCCGGGCATTGTGCAGGGTTTTAACTTCAATCAAATCACAATGTCCAATCGCGTTGGGCTACACGCGGCTCTCGTCTTCATGAACCCCCGAGACAATGACGGAGCCTCTGTGGGGATCAATGCGGATAGTACCGCAGGCCCAGGCGAATCACTTCGGGAGTACACATGGTTTGCGGGGGACCTCGGTCCCGAGAAAGACGCTCAAGGAGAGCTCATTCCTCACCCGATTGAGTTTGGCGCCATTCCGCTTCGCGATATGGGCGATGTGATTAAACATAGCTCCCATGGAGCGATCGGTGCGCTCATTATCGAACCCAAAGGTTCGACATGGGAGTTGGACCCTTCTACCGCTGCTTCTGCAACCGTTCGTTACAAGGACCGTAACGGCGCAGAGCAATACTTCAGAGAGTTCGTCCTTCTCTATCAAGATGATGTAAGTCTCCGCCTCAGCGGCGAGCCGGTCGTGAATCGAGCGGGAGTCGACGATGTGTACGACTTGGGGCAGAAGGCCTTCAACTATCGGACGGAGCCACTCTGGGCCAGGCTTGGCCTGAGCCCCGGTGTCGATCTCGAAACATTGAACCAAGTGGACCACGCGCAGGCATTAAGCTCAAAAGTCACACATGCAGGCTGTTCCACTCTGCCTTGCGATCCGGCTACACCGTTCTTTATCGCCAAGGCGGGCGATCCCGTTCGATTTCGAATCGTCAATCCATCCGGCCACTCTAGGCAACATGGATTCACCCTCCATGGTCATGATTGGGTCGGGGCGCCATGGGAATGCAATAAGGATCAGGATGGCTCCTGCGATTCGTCGGTTCAGGCAGAGCCGCAACGCACAACCAATCGAATCGGTTCATCGGGCGGATTAGGCCCGACGCGCCATGTGGATATTCTGACCACCGCCGGGGGGCCGGCCAAGATTCCGGGAGACTATCTGTATCGGACGCAAGAATCCTTCCAGTTCGATAGTGGGCTATGGGGCATTCTCTGCGTATACGATGAAGCAGATGCGCAGCAGTGTCGCGAGCGTGCAACGAAGCACAATCGATAAGGGGATGGATCGGCCCAACCTCCATACGAGGAGATTGCCAACATGAAACGGTTACTCACGTTCATCTGTGTATATGTGATTGCAACAGCCGGCGGGATACCGAGCCATGCAGTGGCAGCATTGTCTGAAGGCACGCAGTTCGACATTCTCGGACCGATCCAAGAGTTCGAGTTGTTGGATGGGCCTAAGACAGTATGTCCTGACAATCCAATCCCCCTTCTCGTTGGTGCTCGGATCAAGGTCAATGGATTGGAGGTCATCGTCCCCTGTAACTCCATCATTACCATGCCGGGGAGCTTTTTGACGCCGCATGATATTTTTCGCGGCCCACAGGCTGGTCCTTCACCGTCACCTCAGTCCGGACTGGCCATTGCGGATACGGCCCCCGCTCCGATAGCTCCCTATGAGGCTTCTATTCAGGGAAATATTGTATGCAACGGAGGGTGTCGTTATATCGCGGGGCTGGTCAGCATCTCACAAAATTCACTCAGCAATGCAGGAGGATATATTCACGAGATCGATACATCAACCGGCGAGCTCCATATCGGAGCGGACCCTGATGCGACGAGTACGCAGCCAGGGGATGTCCGCATCATGCTCAACGATCCAGATGGTAAGTATGGCCTTGCCATGTCGGCTGATCAACGCTTTGCGACGGATCCGGATAATCCGGCAATCAGCGCACAAACTGGCTATCCCATGTGTGTTCCGAACAACGGCGTCGCATTCTGTGCATCCGGTCAGAACCGACCAAGAGTGGATGCAAAACCGCGAACAGAGTTCGTGATGGGACCAAGCCCATTACCACCTCCAATTCCGGGCAATTTGCCGATCGTGAATTGCCCAGCCCCCACCTGCGATCCCGCTATAATGGCTGCTTTTGAAGTGGGAGACTTTGTGACGTATGCCGGGATCTTGGCAAAGGATGCCGCCAACCAACCTTATGTATCGGCCTATAAGCTGACCGCGTGGCTTGGGATCTTTACTGCGCCGGGCACCGATCCTGCCTACGTGAATCAGGAAGTCTCGCTCATGGGAGCGTCCGGACCGCGATTTCCGCAGATTGATTCGGAGGTCCAAAATCGTCTTAAGGTGGAAGGGTTCACGACGGATCCTTCGCGCAATGTTGATGTGTATGCCGTGGATGTGGATCCAACAGGGGGAGCTCGAACGCTGCGACGCCTCACGACGATCACACCACAAGCGGTTCCATTCGGGCGTTTTCGTCAGGTTTTGGATAAGGACCCGCGGTTTTTACCGCCGCCGCGAGAACTGATGGTCCGCGTTCACCACATTGGAGATCCTGCTACCGGTCCTGATCCGGGTCCAGGGTCAGGGCGATACACTGCGCCGATTCAAGAAATTATTTTCCCAGAAAATACTCGTTGGGGCGACCCGCTGGTGCCATTCAATTTCCATTGCCTCAGATTTCTGCTCCAAGGGTCTGGTCCCTTAACTACGCTTGGGAGGACAGGGGGGGCCAGCGATCCAATTGTAACGAGACTTGATCCATGGCCAGGAAAGTTTTCGATGCCGCTGTCTTGGCCACCAGCACCAGGGATGTGTACCCCTTAACTCTTAACCAGGAGAGTCACGTGCCGACATATACGAATACGACCAGGTCCCAGGAATTCATAAAGTTTGATGACACAGTGGATTGGTCTGAGCAGGGACGACTACCTGCCGGCAGCATGATTTCGCCCATGGAAAATCCATTCTTTTCGACAAAGGGCAATGAAGTCGAGGCGATCCACAAGATCGAGACGGACGGGAATGTGATCTACCGGTTACGCCGGGTAGACCAATCTGCAGATGGAGAGACAGGATTTAGAGGGAATTTCCCTCAAGGCGCCAACCTCATTTCCACGGTTGAGGGAGAGGATGATGGGCCCCTTACTCTGAGGTTTGGAACACCGGTCGCGGGCGTCGGATCTCAATTCATGGGAGGAACACTGGCCAAGCCTTTCACCGCTGTCCTCAGGGTTTATGAGCGATCGTCAAATGGAGCCCTTCCTGCACACACGGTTGAGGTCCAGGGGATTGCAGGACCCAATGAAACCCCTCTGTTCATCGGTGTTATCAGCGATACTGCCGCTATCGTGCGTGCTGAGTTCGATACAAAACGGGACGATCCTCGAGGCTTTGCCATCGACTCACTCCGGCTCTTAACGGATCCATCGGCTGGAGGTTGAAGCTCACGGTCACTCGAATGCGCAGCAGAAATGGAAGGTAATCGACCATTACAGGTTGGGCTGTTGTACGCCATCGTTGCGATGGCGGGTACGTCATACGCGACCGATCACAGCGCATCTCACCAGATTCAGCCAGCGACGGATTCGCCGTCGAACTATGCACCGGTATTTCAGCGCCGCATCAAAGAGCAGGGGTTGGTGATCGACTTCTCTCTCTCTCCTGTTGTCACACCAGCATTAACGTCACCGGGTGCACCCAAGGCACAGGAGCCGCTCCAGGCTGACCTGACGTTCAAGGACCATGAGACCGGACTCCCGATCAGCGATGTTCGGCCGAAGGCATGGCTGAGCCTACGGCGCTCGGACCAAGTCGCCGAGGAACTTTCCTGTCGCGACAAGGTCAAGGGCTTCCTAAAAGGGTCTTTGAGTGGAAGAGCCGACATCGATCTGAACTCCTATTTGGTTCTCGTGCTGAACCATGACCATAGTATTTCATATATTAATCCCCAAGTCGGCTTGAATACATCCAAACTGGAGCGATTGATTCCCTTGCCTGGACAGGGAAGAGACTGGGTCTTGTCCCGCAGCCAGCAGTGGCTGTATGTCACGATTCCAGAACAGTCCGCCGTAGCGGTGATCCGAACAGACACGGGAGAGGTTACGAAGATCCTCTCTACTGGCGACAACACGACCCCTTCACGGTTAGCTCTGCAACCCGACGACCGTCGCGTGTGGGTTGGGTTGGATCACTCTTCGAAGGTCTTGGCGGTGGATACCCAGACCCACCAAACTATTAAGACGATTGAAATTGGAGCCGGGCTACACACACTCGCTTTCAGCAGTGATAATCGCTACCTCGCCGTCACCAATACCGCCGACGACACCGTGACCTTGATCAGCGTCGGTGACCTCAGAGTCGTTGCCACGGTACCGACCAGTCCTACACCAGTTGCATTGTCATATAGTCACGCCACTAGGTTGTTTTATGCCGTGGGTATCAATGGTGGGGCGGTGACGGTCATTGACCCTCAGGCACGACAAGTCGTGGCCACTGTCCCGCTGAAGTCCGGCGTTGTTGCACTACGGTTTGAGCCGGAGGGACGAATAGGATTGGCAGTCAACCAGCGAGAAGGGACCATCTCGGCGCTGGATGCGATTACCGCCCAAGTGATGGCGACGGCTCAGGTGGTCAAGGAGCCCGACCAAATTACCTTTAGCCATCAATTTGCCTATGTCCGAGGTATTGGCTCCGACAAGTTTTCCGTCATTGATCTCAGCCTCCTGAGAAAAGGAAGCTTATCCGTCACAGATATCCAAGCTGGCCATACTCCCCCGCAGTCGACACCGGCTGATGTCGACGTGGCCGACATGATTGTTCCGACACCTGATGGTCATGGCGCATGGATTGCGCATGCTCCGGAGCGGGCGCTGTACTACTACATGGAAGGAATGATGGTCCCTATGGGCACGTTGCAGACTTATCAACGGCGTCCCCACGCCATTCTGGTGCTCAATCGAAGTCTTACCCAAACTGAACCAGGACATTATGCGACGGTGTTGACGTTTCCCAGGGGTGGCACGTACGATCTTCATCTTCTGACGGAGAATCCTCCGTCGGTTATATGTGTTCCTTTGCAGGTAACGGGCTCGTCCCGCCTAGGCGAGGAGGCAGCTACTGAAAAGCTACATATTCAGCGATTATTCGATAACAAATCTCTTCTCACAGGAAAATCGGTTTCGCTGCGGTATAAGATCGTGGACTCAGCCACAAATCAGCCGGTGAAAGAACTCACGGATGTACAGGTCCTCCTCTTTGAGCCTCCTGGAACGTGGCAGCGACGTGTCGAAGCCCGCAGTCTCGGTGATGGGATTTATGAAGCCACGCAGGTCTTTCCTCACCCCGGTCAATTTCGGGTGACCGTCCAGATTCCCTCACTTCATCTTAAGTTTGATCCTAAATCGGCAACCACCTTGACTGTACAGCGCTAATACTCTTGGTAGCTTGTTAGGTCAGCGCAAGTTACATGCTGTCGGTCGTGAGATAGATATCGAACCTGGTTCCGATTCGTTCCACGTCCTCACGTAATTTTTCCCGTTCCCGTTCATCCGTCAGTCCGATCCTGTCGGCCTCCCGTTTGGTCGTCACGAACCCAACATTGACCGGGTCATAGACGTCATAGCCGCGGAAGCAGGCCTTCGGCCGTTTGTCGACCGGCTCCAACAGATCGCGCAGGGTCGGCACGGCCCCATGGTGCAGATACGGCGCGCGAAGTCAAATACCGTCCAGGAATGATGCGACATAGCCGGTCAATGGCTCCTCGACAATCCCTTTCTGCTCGATAAAGTCAAAAGCGTCTCGTACCTTTTCTCCTCTTCAGACCACTGGTATCAAAAGCGATACAGTTCCGTATCCATTGCGATACAGCAGCGCTCGCCTAAAGATGTGGGCTGGCTGGATCTGAAGGGTTCTTCCGGCAAGACAGGATTCCATCGGATTTGAGTCACACCGCCACGGCTCGCCTGGGTCCTATGGGGTGGGTTTTCATTTTCGGATGGAACTGCGCAGTCGATCGATCCCCTCACGGCAATAGCCGAGCGGCAACCATCGGCAACTGCCGCAGATGGAAGGCAGGTCGTCGCCGCTCATCGACGTGATGATCTTCCCGAGAACCTCTTGCCAAGAAAGATGATCCCCCGCTTTCAGACCAAGCCTCCCAAGGACGACCCGATCCTGGTCAACCATGTCCGCTTCCGACGGCTCGCCGTTGAGCGTACAACCGGAGGACCCTTGTTGATGCGGGCAGGCGGCACACACTGCATCGGGAGATGCCACGACTTGGACAGTGGCTTCGGGCTGATTACACAGAGTCTGATGAATCGCCGCCATGTTGGCAACAAAACTAGGGCTGTAGCCTTCTCCACGAAACCCTTGCAGACAGAGGAGGGTATGGCCTCGAAGACGGATTGGAGTGGAGGACCCGGCGTATATTTT
>PHGD01000100.1 GCA_011090425.1 Nitrospira sp. LK70
TTCCTGGCGACAAGTCTCTTACCCATCGGGCAATCATCCTTACCGCACTAGCAGAAGGAACGAGCACGATAACGGGCTATTGCCAGGGAGAGGACTGTCTGAACACGATGAGGGCCTTTCAGGGACTGGGGATTCCCATCACGCAGACTCCGAGCGAATTGACCGTCTGCGGGAAGGGGTTTTGGGGGTTATCAGAACCAAGCGCTCCGATCGACTGCGGCAACTCCGGAACCGGGATGCGTCTGCTGACAGGCCTCTTGGCCGGACAAGATTTTTTCTCAGTCCTCACGGGCGACGAATCGATCAGGCGGCGTCCTATGGGGCGGGTCGTCAAGCCGTTGCGTGAGATGGGCGCGGTTATTGGAGGGCGTAAAGGCGGAGAGCTGGCTCCCCTGGCGATTACAGGAGCCGGCCTTCACGGTGTCGAGTACACCTCGACCGTGGTCAGCGCGCAGATTAAGTCGTCCCTCCTGCTCGCCAGCCTCTTTGCTCAAGGGAAGACCCGGTATAGGGAACCAAGTCTGTCACGAGACCATACCGAGCGGATGTTCCAGTTCTTTGGGATTCCCCTCGCAAAAGAGGCAGGCACCCTGGTCTTACAAGGGCGATCTTCGAGCGGCTGGGGAGGCGTTCAGATGACCATTCCAGGCGATTTCTCGGCAGCCGCATTCTTCATCGTCGGAGCAACGATCGTGCAGGGATCCGACATCACCATCCACAATGTCGGGATGAATCCGACGAGAACCGGCCTGATCGAGGTCATGAGGAAGATGGGAGCCGACATTCAGGTTCTGGGCCTGCGAGAAGCGGCCGGCGAACCGGTGGGAGATCTTCGTGTGAAGGCATCTCCACTGAAGGGCGTGACGATCGGTCACGACCTCATTCCGAAAACGATCGATGAATTTCCCGTATTGTGTGTGGCTGCCGCCGTGGCGGAGGGGGAGACCGTGATTTCCGGAGCAGCGGAACTCCGAATCAAAGAGAGCGATCGTATTGCGACCATGAGCGGAGAGTTGAAGGCCATGGGAGCCGTAGTCGAGGAACGGCCGGACGGGATGATCATCCGCGGATTAGGCCGAGGTGGAGAGAACGGCAAGTTGAGAGCTGCGGACAAGGCCCGCAGTCATGGAGACCATCGTGTGGCCATGTCTCTCGCCATCGGTGGCCTGACGGCGGAACAGAGCATGACGATTGCCGACACGGGCTGCGTGGATACGTCATTTCCAAACTTTGAGAAGGCACTCGTCGATTTGTTGACGCCACTTGCGTGAGGACCGTGCGACAGAGAGTACGGTTCGAGAAGTGTGGGGGTTGAGTGATTATTGCGATTGATGGACCGGCCGGAGTGGGCAAGAGTACAGTAGCGAGACTATTGGCCGCTCGACTTGGTTACCTGTATCTTGATACAGGAGCCCTGTACCGAGCCGTCGCTTGGAAAACCTTGCGATCAGGGATACGTCCGACGGATCATGAGTCGGTGACCACATTAATGCCGACTACCTTGATTCACATGCAGTTTCTCAACGGCGCGATGCAGGTATCGGTCGATGGCAGCGACGTCACCGAGGAGCTCAGGACACCCGAAGTCACGGCAACGGCCTCCATCGTGTCGGCCATTCCAGCTGTCCGTGAATGGCTGCTGCCGATCCAGCGTCAGATCGGCCAGCGAGGTTCGGTGGTTGCAGAAGGACGCGACGTCGGGACAAAGGTTTTTCCGACCGCTGCCTATAAATTCTTCTTGGAGGCTGATGCAGACGTTCGAGTCGCGCGGCGGCACCGTGAGCTGGTCGCCGCGGGTCGTGGTGGGGCGGTTGAGACAACGTCCGGTGATCTAGCGGACCGAGATAGGCGGGATCGGACCCGGTCGATCGCTCCATTGATTCCAGCGGGTGACGCACGGTTAATCGATACCTCTGCCCTCAGTCCTGACCAGGTGGTGGAGCAGATGATTGCGACAGTGTCGACTGGGTCGTGAGCGGGATTCTCTACGGATTCTTGTGGACCCTGACACGAGTCGTCGCGTGGATTTGCTTTCGATATCGTGTCGAAGGGGAGATTCCTCGGACCGGAGGTCTGCTGATCGCCGCAAACCATGCCAGCTACTTCGACATTCCGCTACTCGGCTGCGGGATGCGTCGAAGAGCCTGGTACTTGGGACGGAATGACTTATTTCCGATCCCGGTATTGAACGGTATTTTGCGGGCGTTGGGCTGGATCCCGGTAAGGTTGGGACGCCTCGACCGGGAGGCCTTTGGGAAGGCGATCAACCTGATTCGGGCAGGTAACGTGGTGGTCATTTTCCCGGAAGGTGGACGCAGCCGCGATGGCCACCTTCGGCCTCCGAAGGCTGGTATTGGAGTGATTGTGTCGCAGACGGGATGCCCGGTCGTTCCTGCCTATCTGAGGGGAACCTTCGACGTACTTCCCACGGGGGCTCGCTGGCCTCGGTTACGTCAGGTCACGGTGCGATTCGGGGCTCCTATTCAGTTTGAAACGGGGAAACAGAATGAGAAGGCAGAAACGAGACAGTTCTATCAACATGTCAGTCGTACGGTGATCGAGCACATTGCAGTCTTAGGTCAAGTTCCCATTCCAAAGGGGAGCGATGACTTAGCCGCCGGAACACCGAACAGGCCGACCGCCGACGCTCACAACGCTGAGTGAGCCCGGCGACTTCACTATCAGCACCCGACGAGAGTCGGAAGAGTAGGATGTTCATATGGGTACGGTATCCAACAGCAACGATGCTCAGTTAGACCGCAATGCCTTGGCGGCATTGTACGAGGAAACCTTCCGTAACCTGGAAGAAGGCACGATTACGGAAGGCCGTGTGGTGGCCTTGACCAAGGACAAGGTCATCGTTGATATCGGTTACAAATCAGAGGGCATGATCCCGAGCGATCAGTTTGCTTCCGAGGAACTTCACAACCTCAAGATCGGCGACCGGCTCCAAGTCTATATCGAAGAATGTGAAGATGCGGACGGCAATCTCGTTCTTTCCAAGGAAAAAGCGGACAAGATGAAGATTTGGGAAGAACTCGAAAAGCTCTACAAAGAAGAGAAGAGTATCGAAGGCAAGATCGTCTCACGGATCAAAGGCGGCATGATGGTCGATATCGGCGTCAAAGCATTCTTGCCCGGCTCGCAGATTGATCTTCATCCGGTTCGTGATCTGGATGGCCTCATTGGAAAGACCTTCCCGCTCAAGATCATCAAGATCAACCACAGGCGCGGCAATGTGGTCGTGTCGCGCCGCGTGTTGTTGGAAGAAACCAGGGACAAGAAGAGGCAGACGACGCTGGCCAATCTCAAAGAAGGTCAGCTCATTCAGGGCACCGTCAAGAACATCACCGATTACGGGTCGTTTATCGACCTCGGCGGTATCGACGGGTTGCTGCACATTACCGACATGTCCTGGGGTCGAGTCGGACACCCATCGGAACTGTTTACCGTGGGAGACAAGGTTGAAGTCGCGGTGTTGAAATATGATCGTGAAACGGGTCGTATTTCTCTGGGGCTCAAGCAGAAGAGTGCGGATCCCTGGACCAATGTCGCCGGCAAGTATCCCATCGGGACCAGGGTCCGTGGTCGTGTGGTCAGCCTGACCGATTACGGAGCCTTCGTGGAACTTGAGCCGGGAGTTGAGGGATTGGTACATGTGTCTGAGATGTCGTGGACGCACGAAGTCCGGCATCCGTCCAGAGTCGTGGCGGTCGGTGATCAAGTGGAAGCCGCGGTGCTCAACGTCGATCCCGCGAGCCGCAAAATCTCATTGGGCATGAAACAGACGGCGCCAAATCCCTGGGACATGATTGAGGGCAAATATCCGATCGGAACCCGTATCGAGGGGAAGGTGAAGAGCCTGACCGATTTCGGCGCCTTTGTCGGACTTGAAGAGGGGATCGACGGACTCATCCATATTTCGGATATGTCCTGGACGAGGCATATCAAGCATCCCTCTGAGCTGTTCAAAAAAGGGCAAAAAGTGGAAGCGGTCGTCTTGCGCATCGACAAAGAGAAAGAGCGGCTCTCGTTGGGATACAAACAGCTGGCCCGTGATCCCTGGGATGAGGCAATCCCCGCACGGTATCACGTCGGTGATTCGGTGACCGGCAAGGTGTCGAAAGTCGCCGATTTTGGGATCTTCATCGAACTGGACGGTGAAGTGGAAGGCTTGATCCATGTCAGCGAATCCGGTGTTGAACCTCCCGCGAAACTGGAAGAAAAGTTTAAGTTGCAGGATGATGTCACGGCGAAGATAATCAAAGTCGATCGAGAGGAACGCAAAATCGCCCTGAGCCTGCGTGACCATCAGCTGGATTGGGAGCGCAAGCAGGTTGATGATTATCACTCGACACAAGGTGTGCTGGACCAGAGCCTAGGACGGGCCGCGAAACAGAGCCGGAAACGGTCGCAATCGGACGATCAAAGCTAAGCCGGCCAGATTGAGGGAGGGTGCGGGAGAGAGGCGATGGCGGATGAAGCAACACAGACGGAACGCCCGCGAAAACGCCATCTGTTGCGGAAGATCTTTTGGTTTTTTGTGATGGGACTGGGGGTCTTGGTCCTAATCAATCTCTTTGTCCCCGACCTTGATCTATCAACCGGAGACCGAATCGCTCTGATTCGAGTCGAAGGAGTCATTTTGGATTCTCAGACGACCATTGAGGATCTGAAGCGATTCAGCGAGAATCCTTCGGTCAAAGCCATCGTGATAAGAATCGATAGTCCCGGGGGCGGCGTCGTGCCATCGCAAGAGATTTACGATGCCGTCAAGCGGGTCAGGAGCAAGAACAACAAGGCGGTTATCGCCTCGATGGGGAGCGTTGCCGCATCGGGTGGGTATTACATCGCGGCTGCAACGGATCGGATCGTGGCCAATCCTGGAACGCTGACTGGAAGCATCGGAGTCATCATGGAAACGGCCAACGTGGAGGGATTACTCCAGAAAATCGGGGTGGAAGGGATCGTCATTAAGAGCGGGAAATATAAGGATGTGGGCTCTCCGCTCCGGAAAATGAGCGCAGACGAAAGAGGTTTGTTGCAAGCCGTGATGGATGACGTCCATAAGCAGTTTATCGAGGCGGTGGCCGAGGGCCGTTCCCTCGAGATTCGAGCTGCCCAAGCGTTGGCCGACGGTCGAATCTTTACCGGACGCCAGGCCAAGGAAGCGAAGCTGGTCGATGAACTGGGCGACTTGGAAGACGCCATTCAGTTGGCTGCGGAGGTGGTCGGAATCGAGGGCGAACCAAAGGTGGTCGAGCCAAGGCGTCGGTTTTCCCTCCGTGAAATTCTGGACTCGAAGCTCAGCATGATGCTTCCGAAGTTTGATATGCAACCGGGCGTGAGCTTGAAGTACCTTATGGTCTTCTAGCTCGGTCAATAAAGGTACGGCGGTTCTCGTCGCGAAGGGGGGAGTGGATATGACCAAGGCGCAGATCATCGAAAAAGTTACCGAGCAAGTCACCACCTTGACGAAGCGACAGGCCGAAGTGGTCGTCAACACTATTTTCGATTGTGTCAGGGATTCCTTGAGAAACGGCGACAAAACGGAGATCCGAGGCTTCGGCAGCTTTCGGCTGCGGGCTCGTCGGATGAAGGAAGGGCGGAATCCAAAGACCGGAGAGACGGTTGCGGTACCAGCCAAGCGGGTGCCGTTTTTCAAAGCGGGCAAAGAGCTGAAGGAATTGCTCAACCAATAACGCTCGACTGATTGAACAGGAACCAATGTCGGCATCAGATTCCTCGGAGACGAATACAACACAAATCCGTTGGGCTGACGGTGCGCAAAAACGGATGGAGCGTGCACCGATCTTTCTACGTGGCATGGTCCGTCGATTGGCTGAAAAAAAAGCGCGTGAATTGGGCTACGAGGAAATCACTGAGGAGATTCTCGATCAGTTTAAGGGACAGATGATGGGGCGCATGGGCGGTGAGGCCGGCATGGCCTCTGCTGTTGAGGAGATGGCCGACAGCCGTCTCCCATGGACCGCGGCCGCCAAAGCACGGTTAGATACCGTTCCTGAATTTATGCGGGCGATGACCAAGCAGATTGCAGAGGAGATCGCAAAGGAACGGGGGCATCTCGAAGTGAACGTCGAATTATTCGAAAAAGTGGAAGCGCTTGGTGACCTCCAGGATGAAGGTGGGCCCCCGATGGAGTGGACAGAGGAAGCATTGGCGCTGCTTCAAGACAAATTAAAGCAGTCGCCGCCCATCGCCATGGAATTCGTGACCGATATGTTGAAACGAGATACGGAAGATCTCGCCAGGGTCAAAAAGCTGACCCGCATCGATGCCTCGGTTCTGCAGGGCCTATGGGAAGCACCTCAGGAGCGAATCGCCTGGACCGATGAGGCATGGAAGCGGCTTCAGACATCTCCGGATTTCGTGCGCAGTGGGATCAGAAAAGCCGCCGAACGGCGGGCCCGGAAGCTGGGATTGAAAGAAATCACTACCGACCATTTGACGACGTTTCGGAACCAGGCGATGATGAAAGCCGTCAAGCGTATCCGCTCATTCGGTTACCATGAATTGACATTCGATGCCTTTGATACCGCTCTCCAGAAAACAAAGCGACTGCAAGGTAATGATCAGGCAGAGAAACGCCTCCGGGAAATCCGAGGCCACTTTGCCGATCCGTTGACGAAGAAGCCTGAGGGCGGGACCTTGGGAGCCGAACTCATGGATCGTTTTCGCAGGTACCTCAAAGGGGAAGGGACTCTCTGACAGGATCTAAGGTTCTCGTCCGGTAGTTCCAACCTACGTTCCAAGGATGCCCCACCAACCAGATCGGTGCCTCGCCTCAGTGGGCTCCCGCCTGTTGGGGCCAAAACTTATGGCGGATTTGTGGGAGCGGTTCGTTGTCGAAATTGGGAATGTCGTAGAGACAACGATCGATCGTCGTGACCTCGTCTTCGGTTAACGGCAAGGTAACTTTTTTCTTCCAGAACTGATCGAGCGTGAAATAGTCGGCCGACTGAGGTTTCTGTGCCAACAACTCCTGCATTTTTTTGAAGCCCGGCGTATCGACGCCTGGGACACGTCCTTTGTTCCGATCAAGACACCACATCAGAACTTCAGCTATCCCGTACATCGTGATATCAACATTCACAATTTTGCTCATGACCTTCCTCCTAAAATCAACGACGCATCATAACGTAAGCGGTAGGTAAAATTCAAAGGCTGATGAGCTGCTGCCGTGGATTGCGGGGACGAAGACCCCCTCTGTATACTGAACCTCCTGATCCACCACCATAGGCCCATTGGTCCAGCCGGTTAGGGCGTGAGAGACTGAGTGAACATTCTTATCGAGCGGAAATCGCACGCGGTCAGGCGGCTTTTCTCCCTGCTAGGGCTGTCTTTTCTTATCGGTCACGGTCTGTGGGCTTGTTCCAAGAGCGAGCCATATACCCCACCTGATCCGTTTTATTATTTTGCCAGCTACAAGGTCGGCAAGAACCCTACCACGATTATCACCGAAGACCTTAACCATGACTCATTCACCGATCTCATCACGACCAATATTGCGAGTAATACCCTCTCGATTCTGTTGGGGAATGGTGACGGGACATTTAGAGATCAGGTTCAGCTCCATGTCTGTCAGGAACCGCGCTCCCTCGTGACGAGCAACTTCAATCAAGACCGACATCCTGATGTCGCCCTGGCATGTTCCGGTGGCGACGAGGTCATGGTCTTGCTCGGACATGGAGATGGGAAGTTTGAAGAAGGACCGCGTTATCCAGTGCATCGTGCACCGATCGCACTGGCCGCAGCCGATATCAATGGCGATCAGCATACGGATCTTGTCGTCGCTCTACGGAACGACAAGGTCAAGGTCTTTCTTGGGAATGGGAGCGGCGAATTTCGACACCTCGTTCAATACGAACATGGCGACACTCCCACATCCGTCGCGTTGGCTGATCTCAACGGCGATGGGAAATTGGAATTGGTGGTGACGAATGGAGGACCGATGTCGAATGCCGTCTCCATTTGGCTCGGGAACGGTGACGGTACCTTTCGTGATCCCAGAGATTATTCCACGGGTCACCGCCCCCTAGGCGTGAGTTTTGCCGACTTCAATAATGATCATCACAGGGATCTCCTGGTCATCAACGGAGAGCAGGATAGCTTCACGACGTTTCTCGGCAACGGCAACGCGACATTCCAGCCCGGCAAGGATTCCGGAGCTGATGCCGGTCCTAACTTTGGGTTGGCACGGGATTTCAACGGCGACCGGTTCGAGGATGTGGCGATCGTGAATATCCAGTCAAGTGACCTATCGATCCTGTTCGGGAAGGGCGATGGCACCTTTCATTACCCTCCGAGGAATTACCGCACGAAGTCCGGTCCGTTTGCGCTTTCATCCTTTCGTGTCACGACCCTCGGAATGGAGGAACCGGGACTGGCCATCGCGGACAACGGAAGTGGCAGCGTCTCGATCTTCCTTCACCGTGGGCTCAAACGAACTGCGAAGTCGGTGACAAGTGAGTAGGAAGCGAGCGATCGCTGTCTATTCTTGACAGCCTGGGGGGCCTTCGTTAGAGTGGCCCGTGGGTAAAAAGCCCTAGATTTTTGAACACTGCTATGGCGCTTCGAGCTTTTGCATGGTGGTTTATGATTGGGGCTCTGATGACCCTCTCGGTTCTGATGGTCCAAGGTGGAATCCGGGATCTGTGGGAAGGGACACAACCCTCCGGAAGTACCAACGTGTTCGTGTATTTTGGCACGACCCTCATCGGCGGCGGCTTGCTCGCCGGGTGCGTCGCCTTAATCATGAATCGCCTTCGGTAGTTGGAGCGAATGGGAAATGTATGCAGTGCCTCAAGTGCAAAGGGTTCATGCTTGTAGAGCGCCACTATACGTTCGTCAACAGGAGGATATACGCCCGCTGTCTCAATTGTGGGTTCTGGATAGACTTGGCCGACCTCCTGCGATTTTTTCATAAAGTTCTGGATAGCGGGCGGAAAGGTGATAAAGTACGGGAATCATTCATATTCTAAATAGGCGGTCGTTTGTGGCACAGCGCGACCATACCCCATTCGATTATCACAGGCAGAGCCGAGGCGGTGTCATCGCTCACCTTGTTCTGGTTTCGGCCGCTTCCCTTTCGTTCCTCGCTTTCGCACTATGCCCAGCCTTCGGGATGGAGCATCAATCTCGCAGCCAGACCACCCATCCTGTCGGTTATGTTCCGCAACCCCTCCCATGGAAGCGCATCCCGGCACACAGTATTCTCCTGAAGGAATTGCGATCAGGTCGTATCCTGTTCGAGCACGAGGTTGAGAAACGCCTGTCGCCGGCGAGTCTAACCAAGATTATGTCGGCATTGATTATTCTCGAGAAGGGCCACCTTGATGAGCTGGCTACAGTGAGCAGAAATGCCGCAAGAGCTCCCAAAACTCACCTACGACTAAAGGTCGGAGAAGTGTTTCGTCTTGGCGATTTGCTCAAGGCGATGATGATGGTATCGGCCAATGATGCTTGTCTGACAGCTGTTGAGCATGTCGGAGGCGATGAAGAGCAGTTTGTGAAGTTGATGAACGCCAAGGCCGTTGCCCTTGGATTATCGGATACGCACTTCAGCAACGGCTGTGGCTTCGACGGTCCAGACCACTACTCGACAGCTGAAGATCTCGCCAAACTCAGTGAGGTGGCGATGCGAAACTCGGTGTTCCGAGAACTCGTCAAGGAGGAACGCGAAATCATCACACCTGTCAGTGGATATCGCGCCTATGTCCTGCATAACACGAACCGTTTGCTTGGTCGCATTCCCGGCGTGGAAGGGGTGAAGACCGGATTCACCTCCAAAGCAGGTCGATGTCTGATCGCCAAGGTATCCCAAGACGGCAGAGATCTCCTGCTCGTCATCCTAAACTCCAACCGCCGTTGGAATACTGCCAAGAGCCTGATCGATTACGGGTTCCGTCTTACCAGCCCCATCCAATAGGCTCTCCTTTCACAACTGAGACCGAGTGTGTAACACAAGCTCGGCCTCTCTCTTGACCAATCGTCTGCGGCTGTTGATTAGCCACGGCCGTTTTCTGTTAAGGTTCACAACGAAGAACTATTGCTCATGCATGACTTCTGTGAATTAGGACATGATAGACACAGGAGATGTTGTGTGGTTGAGGAAGGTGGGATAACGCGTTTTCTGACAAGACGCCAATAGAAGCTGTCAAGTTGCGCAAAGCCTAACGCGGCTGGGCGAACTCGATGTTGACGTCCTTACCAAGGTAATTCACTTGGAAACCCTGCTTGTCGTAAGCCAGCACTGCACCCATGACGTTTTCGTCACCATACTCCTCCTGGCCTAACAACTTTCGGATGTCCTCGGCGCTTTCGCTGTTGAGCACGTTTCGAAAGATGCCTCTGGTCTTATACGCAAACCGATTATTGATGAAAAGGAGGTCGACCTTACCGTCTTGAATACGGACTCCGGCCATTGGACCGGTCGGTTTTCGTTGATCGAGCAGAAAGATGAACGTCGCTTCCTGCTCGGCCTTCACTCCTGAAATCTTTTCATTCACCAATGTTTCGACGGCTTTGGATTCCGAATCGCCGAGTTTGACGCCGAACAGCGAAATCTCAACGCTCGAAATGACTTTTGGCTCCATGACATCGTCCTTGCTCAATTCATACGGCTCGGCATGAGCTGAGCCGGGCGTTGCGAGGACGCTCGCCAGTAGGATGATTGCCATCCGCACCCCATTCTTTTTCGTCCTCATGGTATGTAACGGTTCTTTTGTAAGGGTTGACGACTTCGTCAGGATGGGGGAATTGGCAGAATCCAGACAGGCATGCAACGCATTGTATGCCAAGAGCTGCCGGACCTGCAAGGAACGTGAAGCGCGAGCGTTCGCTGGATAGAGACCCGTCCGGTGGGCAGGTATCCTTGCATCATGACCGAAGCTCTCTGGACAGCAACATCACCCCGAGTTCTCGGAGCCGGTAAAAGTAAGCTTGGGGCTCGGTGTCCAATGCTTCCGTCAGTTCATCGAGATCTCCCAAACAGTCTTTCACGATGGCAACCCGTTGATCGTCGAGACCCTCGGAACTATGGAGGTAGTAGACCACACAGCCGCTGATGACCGTGTCGATCGTCATTAATTGCCCTTGATGGGGGCTCGAAAACTGAGGCCAACCATCGGCGCAATGTCGTTCCCACGCTGTTGCGATCATGCTTCGATCCATGAGGAGTTCCTTTCCCTCTCCGTCATGTGACGAGCCAGCACCTTAATGGAGGCGGTAGCAGACAGCCAGGAGAGCCCGATGGAACGGCGTAGAAGAATCGCAGGATCAAGGATACAGTCCACGCTGACGATGTGCTTGAGCAACTTGATCAATCCCACTCATGAGTGCCGCCATACGCATCGACACTCGCCGTTCGGTCGAAAAATGAAGTGTCCGCTGAAAGGCGGACGTGATGATGCCTTGCAGTCGATTCTGGATGTCTGTCGCACTCCAGAAAAAGCGCTGAAAGTCCTGCACCCATTCGAAGTACGAGACGATGACACCGCCGGAATTCGCGAGGATATCCGGGATCACAAAGATTCCCTTCTCTGCGAGAAGGCTGTCGGCTTCCAGGGTCGTCGGGCCATTCGCACCTTCGGACAGGATTCTGCATCTCAAGGAATTCGCATTCTTAGCCGTGATCTGTTCAGACAGGGCAGCGGGCACGAGTACGGTGCAATCGAGTTCCAACAATTCCTCATTGGTGATCGCATCACCCCGCTTGCTTTCATGCAGCGGTTGTCTAGGATCGCGGCGGAGCAACTCTGTGACATTCACCCCCTTCGAGTTGTAGATGCCACCCTGGACATCGCTGACGGCAATGACGCGCGCACCTTGTTGTTGCATGATGCGAGCTGTGTGTGAGCCGACATTTCCGAATCCTTGAATCGCCACAGTGGCATTTTCCATCGACAACTTGAGGTGACGAAGCGCCTCTTGCGTCACATAGACGACTCCACGTCCCGTCGCTTCTTCACGCCCCAGGCTCCCCCCGATCGAGAGCGGTTTGCCGGTCACCACTCCGGGAACGGCGTAGCCGACCTGCTGGCTGTACGTGTCCATGATCCATGCCATGGTCTGGGCATCGGTCCCGACGTCCGGGGCCGGGACATCCTTGTCCGGACCGATCAATGGGAAAATTTCTGCGGCATATCGTCGTGTCAGTCGCTGTAACTCGGAAGGCGAAAGTTGCTTCGGCGCTACCGTGACTCCTCCTTTCGCTCCTCCGTACGGCAAGCCGGCCAATGCACATTTCCATGTCATCCACATCGCAAGGGCAGCCACCTCGCCAAGATTCACGTCGGGATGGTACCGTACGCCTCCCTTGGACGGGCCCCGCGACGAATCATGTTGAACGCGGTAGCCGGTAAAAACCTCCACGTGCCCGTCGTCCATCCGAACCGGAAGGCTGACGACGAGAGACCGCTGCGGAAGTTTCAGGCGTTCGCGGAGATTCGGGTCAAGCCCCATTGTTTCCGCAGCCTGATCGAACTGGGCGACGGCCAGCCGAAAAGTCGGTGTATCAAGTTCCTGCATAGGACTCCTCTACGCAAGCCTTCGTACGTCGGCCGGTCATGAAGTGGACCAGGTGAGGGCAAACACCGTTGCGAAGGTCTGAGCGAGCTCCTGTTTGACGGCGTCGACTGAGACTGACGTTTGACTCACAGCCGCCATGGATGCCACTCGGCAATCGGGGAAGCCGCATGGATGAATCCGGCGGAAAGGCGACAAGTCCAGATCCACGTTGAGGGCAACCCCATGCAAGGTGATCCCGTGCTCGATTCGTATGCCGAGGAAAGCGATTTTCTGCGGTTCAGGTGTCATGACCCACACACCTGGCTTGCCGATGATACGGGTTCCGGAAATGTTCCAACAGTTGAGCAATCGGATGATCACTTCTTCCAGTAACCAGACCAGCTGTCTAGGCCCTGAAGCATACCGATCGAGCTTGAGAATGGGGTAGAGGACAATCTGTCCAGGGCCGTGAAAAGTCACAGATCCTCCACGATTGACTTGGTGCATTTCCGCTCCATCCGCGCACAAGGCGGATTCACTGCCTCCCCAATGCGACGGCCTTGTCCTGCGTCCGAGCGTGTAGACGGGCGGGTGTTCAAGAATCAGCACGGTATCCGGTTGGAGATCGAGGAGACGCTCCTCATGCAAACGGCACTGCATTTCCCACGCAAGGAGATAAGGAACCGGTTCTTGGAACAGGCGAACCGCCCCGACATGAATGTGGAGAGGATTCGACCGTGGAGACGTCACGGTATTTGCGTCGATCATGGGATCATACGCTCAAAAGGACAAACCCATCCGTGAGGATGGTAGAACGCCCAGCAGTGGTCAGTTCTCTTACGTGCGGTGCCGGAGGGACGGCTCCGCATGGCAAGAATATTGTTGCACAACTCACCATGCAGAGGAAAGTTAGATTGCGAAGCTACCAGAGTCGCCCTCACAACCAGTGAATGAATAAGGTTACTTGATGGCCGCGAAGAGCTCCTTGATCCCAGGGGTCTTCAGCTTCTTGAGCGCCTTTGCCTCGATCTGACGGATACGCTCGCGCGTGACGGACAAGCTTTGACCGACTTGCTCCAAGGTGCTGGCTTCATCGTAGCCGATCCCGAAGCGAAGTCTGATGACGGTTTGCTCGCGAGGCGTGAGGGTGCTTAGAATACGGTCCAGTTGTGCAGTCAGTTCGTTTCGATGGACATGGGCGTCCGGTGGAACTGCTTGCTGGTCTGGAATCATGTCCCCGAACTGCGTATCTCCATCACCGATCGGAGTTTCCAAGGCCACCGGTTCCTGAAAGGCAAGCACGGTCTCGCGGATCCGCTCCGGTCTCATGCGCAGCACATGGGCAATCTCTTCCAAGCGGGCTGGCCGTCCAAACTGTTGCCCAAGCCTCCGCATCACACGGAGAATTCGATGCGAGGCTTCGGTTTGGTGTACCGGGATGCGAATCGTTCGAGATTGATCAGCAAGTGCCCGTGTGATGCCTTGCCTGATCCACCACGTTGCGTAGGTGCTGAATTTAAATCCTTTTCGATACTGATATCGTTCGGCCGCTTTCATCAGGCCGATGTTGCCTTCTTGGACGAGATCCAGCAAGGTCAATCCTCGCCCAGTGTAATGTTTGGCAACGTCCACCACTAAACGAAGATTGCACCGCACGAGCTCATCTTTGCCTTGCTCCAAGATAACTCTCGCGACGTGGATCTCATCGAGCACCGTTTTCAGTGTTCTTGCCGTGGCTATCGACGGTTTGATGTCCGAGCACGACGGATGAAGAGCGGTGCGTATGGCCTTCTCAGCCTTATCCAATGCAGTAGCGGACAGCCCGCTCAATCGTCTGACCGTTTGGAGTACGTTCACGCTGTCTGCAAGAAGTGATGCTCGGTCGTACTTGAACAAAGCTCGTACGGCTTGACGCAGAGCGATCCGAATGCGCCTGGTCCCATGGTCCACCCGTTTGGCAATCGCGGTCTCTTCCTCTCGAGTCAAGAGACCCCGTTCACCGAACGACCGGAAGTATAAAGTCTCCAAAAGAAACGGACTGGCACCACGGCTTGTGCGCATGGCCGGCTGGGTCTTCTCATCCGAGCCGGATTCCTCAGCCTCACGGCTGATCATTCCCAACATGCCGCTCGCCTTGGCGTCATCGGCATCGACATCCAGGACGAATGTTTTCTGTATCTCCGTCTCGTCAGAGACGCGCAGTTCTTCTTTCATCGTGTCACCTTTGCTCTGAATTATATTGTAAAGCACAGGTACCCCTTGCATTGTTAGAGTCGCATTCAGCGGAAAAGATTCAACCGAGTCGTGATTTGTATGGCTTATATGAAGCAAAAGGGATGCTGGATTGAAGATGAGAAAAGGAGGGTGTGATCAGCTGGAAAAAGTATAAAGATTAGACTGAGCTAATGAGGAAACGGAGGACGAACTGTCGCACTTATGCGGCATCTATGTAAAAACGGCATCATCGATCTGGCTGAAATGCCACACTACTTGGGTAGCAGTCCTTTGATGAAGGGTGCAATGGTGTCGATCGGAATCGGGAAGATGGTCGTCGAGTTTTTCTCGGCCGCGATTTCGACGAGTGTTTGGAGATAGCGCAGTTGAAGGGCGGCTGGATTCCGGCTAATGACATCGGCGGCTTCGGCGAGTTTCTGCGCCGCTTGAAATTCGCCCTCAGCATGAATGATTTTTGCCCGTCGTTCCCGCTCGGCTTCAGCCTGTCGGGCGATCGCACGTTGCATATCTTGAGGAATATCCACGTTCTTCACTTCCACGGCAGCAACTTTTACTCCCCATGGCTCGGTCTGTTGGTCGATAATCCGCTGGAGTTCGGCGTTGATGTCATCGCGCTTCGATAACAGGTCGTCGAGCTGACTCTGGCCAAGCACGCTGCGCAGGGTGGTTTGGGCGACTTGCGACGTGGAATACAGATAGTCTTGGACTGCCAGCACCGCCCGTTGAGGGAGATGACGGCGTTCACTTTCACGGAAATATTGTCCAGCGTAATGACATCTTGGGAGGGGACTTCCATGGTCACGATTTGGAGATTGACGCGCACCATCTGCTTGCCGAGCACAAACACCACGAGCCGTTCGTATTCCATGACGCGCTTAAAACTGGCATAGAGCACGAGGCCCAGGAGGACTAACGGCATGAGCAATGACATAATGGCTCCTTGTTTTCAGCCGGATTATCTATGAGTGGGGGCCACCTTCACGGTCAGTCCCTCGACCGACATTACCTCCGCAGCCTCCCCTTGCCTGATCGGAGTTTGGCTGACCGCTTCCCAGATTTCCCCCTGGACTGTAATCTGACCGCGTGGGTTGAGATCCGTCCTGGCGATTCCGATCGAACCAATCATCCCTTCAGCCCCAGTGACTGGCCTGCCACGAGTGCTCTTAACGGCCGTCCACGCAATGATTCCA